>SCUQ01000409.1 GCA_004297635.1 Rhizorhabdus sp.
GCAGCGCTGCCGGCTGCAGCGACGGATTTCGATACGCTCCAGCCATTGCGCGAATAAATATAGCCAGCCACCGCGCGATATTCGTTCACCGTAAAAAGCCCTGGCTGTCCCGGCGGCATGTTGGCGGCGATGAAGGCGACAAGGTCTTCGGTGCCCCTATCGCGCCAGCGTGCGCTGTAACCCGCGCCCTTGAGGGCAGGACCGTGGGAGCCGCCTTCCAAGGTTTCCGAGTGGCAGACTGCACAACGCGCGAGATAGAGCGCCTCACCTTCGGCGACCGTTTCGGCCGGAATACCCGCATCGCCAGCTGAAGCGTGAGACGTCCAAATGCCGGCCGATATTGTCATGGCGACGAGGAAATGCCGCCAGCCAGCAGCGAATAAGCCCTTATCCCTGTGAACCCACACGATGCGCTTCCCTATCCGTGACCATGGACGGAACATCAGATGAATACCGATCCGCCGTCGGCGGCGATGACTTGGCCCGTCATGAATCCGGCATCCGCGCTTGCCAGAAAGGCAATAACGTTGGCGACATCGGCGGGCTCGGCGTGGCGCTTGATCAGGCGGTTTGCCGGCGACGCTGCTGGAAAGCGCTCGACCAGTTCGTCAAAATTTATAGCATTGTCCGGCGACGTGAAGCCCGGCGATACCGCGTTGACCAGGACATTGTCCGGGGCAAACTCGCTGGCGAGCGCGCGGGTCACCGATATGACCGCTCCCTTGGTCGCGATATAGTGTATCAGCCCTACGGATGCCTTGTAGGCGAGGCCCGACGCCAGATTGATGATGCGGCCCGATCTGGCTTTTCGCATGTGGCAAGACACCGCCGCGCAGGCGCGTATCATGCCGACGACATTCACGTCGTAAAGACGGTGCCATTGCTCGGGCGGGATTGCCTCGAAGGGCGCCGGCACGAGGGTGTTCGCGATACCGGCACAGTTGACCAATATATCAATGCGCCCGAACCGATCTACAACCGCCTCGACGAGGAGCGCTATGCTGCGCTCGTCAATAACGTCGACGACATGCGGGAATGCCTCGAGCCCCAGATCGGCGATCTTCGCGGCTGTTTCGGCCGTCGCGTGACAATCCGCCATAACGACGCGAGCCCCGGCCTCCGCCAGCCGTCGCGCCGCCGCAAAGCCCAGCAGGCCACTCGCGCCGGTGACGATCGCGCACTGTCCGTCGAATGTTCCCACATATACTCCTGCGACGCGCCCCGCCCGGTCCGCACCACTACGCGGTCGTTACGCGGCTGATCCGGTCATGGGGGTCAGGATACCGCGCCCGGCACCAGCCACACTTCTCCCGTCGTCGCCGACAGGCGGATCTGGCGGAGTTCCTCATATTCCGGGGAATTCCACAGCTCTTGGAAGCGCTCCATGTCGGGGAAGCGTACGATGATCAGGCGGCGCCCGTCATATTGACCCTCAAGCGCGGTCACCTCATCAGAGCGGACCACATATTCCCCTCCGAACTTCTCAACCATCGGCAAGGCACCTACCGAATAGCTTTTCATCCGTTCGGGATCGTGCACGATCGATCGGATGACGAGGAAACATTCCTGCATGGCGGACTCTCCTTATTTTGACGGCGTCGCGGTTTGATCGGCCCGGCGCCGGATGTAGTGGCGCAGAGCCTCCAGTTCGCTAGCCGAGAATTCGTCGAATTTCGGCATGCCCAGGCTTTCCAGCGCTCCGCCGGCGACGACGGCATGGAAGGCTTCGGCATCCAGGGATACGGGTGACGCCCGCAGGTCAGGCGCCTGCCCGCCCGCGATGGCTGCCGGCCCGTGGCAGTGGACGCAATTTTGTACATATATCGCGAACCCCCGGCTCGCCTTGTCCGCGGCGATCTTGAACGAGGGGTCGACGATCGGCTGCACCGCCTCCGTCTTCTCACCGGTCGGCAGCATTACCCTGCCGCCGAGAACGAATGTCAGGACCCTGCGATGCTGTGTGCGATAGTCCCAGCCGAACTGGCTCGACATGCGTCCCTGGACGGCAGCGGTCGTGCCATATCCGGCCACGACGGTCACATATTGCCGCCCGCCCGCCATATAGGTGATCGGCTGCCCCACAATGCCATTATGGGCGTCGAACGACCATAAGAGCTTGCCGGTATCGGCCGATCGCGCGGTGAACTGGCCATCGGCATAACCCTGAAACAGAAGATTTCCCGCAGTGGTCGCGGTTCCCCCGTTTATCAAGCCTTTGAGCGGCACGGACCATCTGGCACGCTGGTTGACGGGGTCCCACGCCTGTATCGAACCAGCAAATGGCGGCGGTGCGGGAAGCTCGGCGTCCGGTGGGAGCGCATAACCATTGGCAGAATTGGGCGGGTCGGCGCGCTTCCACCCTGCGATGTCGACGTTGCGGACATCATATTTGCGCATCGCATGCAGCGTTGGAATATAGACCAGCCCCGTCTTCGGGCTGAAGGACATGGCGTGCCAATTATGTCCACCGGACATTGCCGGGCGAAGGTCGAAGGACCCCAGCCGGAACCGGGCATCCGGATTTTCTACGGGCCGGCCATTCTGGAGGTCGATCTTGCTGGCCCATGTCTGCTCGGTATAGGGCTCGGCGGAGAGAAGCCTTCCTGTCTTCCTGTCGATGACATAGAAGAACCCGTTCTTGGGCGCGGTGAATAGGACCTTACGGCGTTCGCCGGCAATATCGATCGTGGCAAGGCTGATGTCCATCGTCGCGTTGTAATCCCAGGTCTCCCCCGGGTTGATCTGATAGTGCCAGACATATTCGCCGGTGTCGGCGTCGAGCGCGACCACCGAGCAGAGAAACAGGTTGTCGCCGCCGCCGGGGCTGCGGATCGCCTGGTTCTGGGGAGCGCCATTGCCCGTCCCGATGAAGACAAGATTGGTTTCCTTGTCATAGGTCATCGCATTCCAGGGGTTGCCGCCGCCACCCCACTTCCACCATTCGCCCGTCCAGGTCTTCGCCGCCATTTCCATGGCCTTGTTCTCGAACCCCTTTGCGGGGTCTCCCGGAACCACGAAGAACCGCCACAGCTGCCGCCCGGTCTTCTGGTCGTAGGTCGTGACATAGCCCCGGCTGTTGGTGAAATCGGCGCCGCCATTGCCGATGATCACCTTGCCGTTGAAGGTACGAGGAGCGCCGCTGATCGTCCTGCCGTCACCCGGCTCGGTGGTCTGGATGCTCCACAGGAGTTTGCCTGTAGCGGCATCGACCGCGAGCAGACGGCCGTCCTGGGTGCCGGCGAAGATCTTGCCGTTATCATAGGCGATGCCGCGAACGCCCCACCCCATTCGCAGCTTCGGGCCGGCGACTTTGGTGACCTCGGGATCATAGTCCCATTTTTTCCGGCCGGTGCGCGCGTCCAGCGCATAGAGATGCGTGTAGCCGACGCCCAGATAGACCGTCCCCGCCACCTCCAGTGGCGCGCCGACCGCACTGATCATCGTCGGCAGATCATAGGCCCAAGCAAGGCCAAGCTGTGCGACATTACCGTCGTTGATCTGGGTCAGCGTGCTGAAATGCGTTTCATCGGACGTGCCGCCATAAGCCGTCCAGTTGTCGGTCGTACCCGGAAGATCGGGTTTCCGGTCGTCGGGCAGCGAGCGACAAGCTGACAGCGCGGCGAGCAGGCACAGGCTCGTTCCGAACAATCGGCACGCCCCGATGAGATGTTGGCCTGGCGTCGCGCGCCGTTCCCGCCGCGCAGACACGGGCGCGGATCGTTCGATATTCGCCACTTGGTTTCTCTCCCTGCCATACTGCGGCCCCTCCGCATGATCTTTTGTCAGGTCCGGGGGGGGGGGCGCCGCGGATATCGGCGGCCATCGGCCGGCCGCATCCTTTTCAGAATTCGAGCACGACCTTGCCGACATGCGCCGTCGATTGAAGCGCCGCGATCGCCGCCTGATAGTCCTCCAGCGCAAACACATCGCCGATGACCGGACGGATGCGATGGAACTCTACGGCGTGACACATCGCTTCGAACATCTCGCGCGATCCGACCGTGACGGCACGGACCCGGGCCGCACTCGCGAGAAGCGCCCCCGTGCTGAGCGGCGAAGGCGGCCCCAGGACGCCAACCACCGATATCTGCCCGTTCAGCCGAATGGCGCGCAGGCTTTCCTCGAAACTTCCCGCACCGCCCATTTCCATAACCAGATCCACACCGCGGCCGTTCGTCAGCGCACGCGCTGTCTCGGACCAGGCTGGCTCGGCAGCATAGTTGATGCCGTGATCCGCCCCGAGCGCGCGGGCTCGCTCCAGCTTCTCGTCCGATGACGAGGTCATGATCACCCGGAGTCCCGCTGCCTTGGCAAACTGCAGCGCGAACATCGCAACACCACCCGTGCCCTGCAGCAATACGGTGGCGCCGGGTGTCAGCGGCGCCCCGCCGAACAACGCCGACCAGGCGGTAACTCCCGCGCAGGCGAGACAGGCCGCTTCCACATCGGTGAGAAACTCCGGTGCGGCGACGAGCGCTTCTTCGCTGAAGACAGCCTGATCACGACCGACGCCGGGAAGGTTCATACCCAGCCCCTTCTCCATTTTCCAAGGCGCGGGCGGGCCGGACTCCCAACGTGGCAGCATCATAGGCACCACGCGCTGTCCAATCGAGAAGCGGGTGACCTGGTCGCCGACCGCTTCGACGATCCCGCAGCCATCACCGAGCGGGATGATATCGACCTCCGACAAGGCGCCGCGGACGTGCCGGCCCTGCATGATCACCAGGTCCCTGTAATTCAGCGCGGCCGCCTTCATCCGGACCCTGACCTGTCCCGGCCCCGGCTCCGGCGTGGGCGCGTCCACGATCTCCAACCGATCGAGGCCCCATGGCGCGGATATTTTCAGGGAACGCATGCTCTTGCTCCGATCAGATTTGGGATTCGCGCGGTTGAAGCACCAGTGTCAGCCAAGAATATGAGCCAGACCGGGAAGGGGCTTCCGGGCCGCGTTCAGATCGGAAGAGC
>SCUQ01000410.1 GCA_004297635.1 Rhizorhabdus sp.
CCGCGCCACCGCGGCGTCGATCTGCGCGTGATGTTCGGGCTTCAGGCCGGTGGTGCCCACGACGATGGGCACGCCGGCGGCCAGCGCGGCTTCGAGATGGCCTGCCAGCGCAGCGGGGGCGGAAAAATCGACCAGCACGTCGCTGGCGGCGGCGAGTGCCGCCGCGTCGCCATGGGGACCGAACACCGCGCCGCCCAGATCGACGCCGCCGGACAGGGTGGCGCCCAGATCTTCCGCTATGGCGGCGATGGCCTGGCCCATGCGCCCGTTCGCGCCCAAAATGCCGATCGTCGCCATGCTCTGCCCCATATGCCGAAACTGCGCCGCTTCATGGCCGCGACGGGCGGAGGACGCAAGCATGCTGATCGGTGCTGGCATTATGCGGTTCAACATGGTGAAAGCATGGACGTGGCAGGGAGTTCTCCATGACGTCGACCGACTGGATGTTCTCGTTAGACGCGGCGCTCGCGGCGTTACCCGACGATGAAGGCGCGCGCCTCGCTTATCCGATCCGCCATGGGTCGATGCGGATCGGCGTCTATGCACCGCGCGGCGCCGACGATCAGGCACCGCACGAGCAGGACGAGCTCTATATCGTCGCGGCCGGCACCGGCTATTTCGTCAAGAATGGCGATCGGCGGGCGTTCAAGGCGGGCGACGCGATCTTCGTCGAGGCCCATGCCCATCATCATTTCGAGGATTTCAGCGAGGATTTCGCGACCTGGGTGATCTTCTGGGGGCCGAAGGGCGGCGAATGAGGGCGTGGTTCGGCGGGATCGCCGTCGCCTGGCTGGTCGCGTCCGCGCCGATATGGGCCGCCGACGACCCATTCGACGGCATCCCCGGGGTCAAATTCCAATATTATGACGTCGAAGGCCGGACGCCGACCGACATCTACGCATCGCTGCGCGCCCGATCGCCCCAGAAGGGCGACGGCGTGGCCCATACCGCCTGGCATATGCGGGTGGGATGGCAGGAGACGCGGCGGGGATCGGACTGCCGCGTGGTCGATCCGATGGCGAGCCTGTCGATCCTCGTCGTCCTGCCGCGTCTCGTCAGCCGCGATGTGACGCCGGCGGGCGCTGGCTTCTGGCGGCGCACGCTGCGCGGGCTGGAGATTCACGAGGCGGGCCATGCGCGTATCGCCCATGACCATCGCAACGACTTTGCCAGAGCCGGGGAGGGGGCAAGCTGCCGCGATATCCGGGTGATCGCGGCGAAGATCCAGGCGCGTGTCGAGAAGATCCAGGCCGACTATGACCGGGATACGAAGCACGGCATCACCCAGATACCGCAGCCGGGCGAGGAACAATGAGCGACATCCGCAACATCGTCGTGCTGACCGGCGCCGGCATCTCTGCCGAAAGCGGGCTGAACACCTTTCGCGGGCCGGGCGGGCTATGGGAAGGGCACAGGGTCGACGGTGTCTGAACAGTTAGACTGAGCGGGGGCGTGCGTCCTGCACCTAAGCCGACACCTCATTCGAAGGTTTAGATAAGGCCAGCCATCGGGAGGCTGTGGGTGACACAAGCAGCCAGATCAAGACGATCGAAGTCAGTGTGGATAGCGCCATCCCAATCAATCGGCCCTGTGGCTGATCGAGAAGCGCGGAAGGCCGGGCAACCGCCATCCAGCCCATCATTACCAGCCCGGCGAAAAACATGCCGATGTATAGCCATCTTGCCATGCTGCTCGCCCTTCGCGTTATGAATAGGACGAGCGTCAGTAGGGCTCCAGAGGTCAACAGGCTTCCGATGAAATCGTCGGCCGCCGTTACCGCGAAGCTAAGGCCCAACTGCGCAAACGCTATAGCCTCAAAGGCAATGATGGATTTGGGCCGCATCGCTTTCCCCGATTTGCGAAGTTTCAATCGCTGCTTATCATCGCGGCGAATGGAGGCTTTGTGAATATCGTAATTCTAACGGGAGCGGGCATTTCCGCTGAAAGCGGCTTAGAGACATTTCGGGCGTCGGACGGGCTTTGGTCAAACCACGCCATTGAGGATATCTGCACGCCCGAGGCACTCGCGCGCAACCGGGCGCTGGTGCTCGATTT
The DNA here is from genome assembly GCA_004297635.1 of Rhizorhabdus sp. GTDB lineage: Bacteria > Pseudomonadota > Alphaproteobacteria > Sphingomonadales > Sphingomonadaceae > Rhizorhabdus. The sequence continues at coordinate 2,056 of SCUQ01000410.1, forward strand.
CTACGATCAGCGGCGCGCGGCGCTCCGGAGGGTGGAGCCCAATCCGGCGCATGCGGCGCTAGCGCGGCTCGATCGCGCCTGGCCGGGCGAACTGCTGATCGTCACGCAGAATGTCGATGACCTGCACGAGCGGGCGGGGGCGCGGCGGCTGCTTCACATGCATGGCGAGCTGATGTCGGCGCTGTGCGAGGCGTGCGGCGCGCAGGCACCCTATGGCGGCGCGATGCTCGACGGCACCGAATGCGGGGCATGCGGCGTGCAGGACATGCTGCGCCCCGACATCGTCTTCTTCGGCGAGATGCCCTATGCGATGGACCGGATAGAGCAGGCGCTGGGCGGCGCCGACCTGTTCGTGTCGATCGGCACGTCGGGCGCGGTCTATCCGGCGGCGGGCTTCGTGCAGGGCGCGCGCCATGCCGGTGCCCACACGCTGGAACTCAATCTGGAGCCGTCGGCGGGCAGCTATCATTTCCACGAAAGCCGGATGGGGCCGGCGAGCATGCTGGTGCCCGCCTGGGTGGAAGAAATTCTGGCGTCCTGATCCGTCGCCCGACGGACCCCGGAAGGACGGATCTGGTTTCAGTCCACCCAGTCGAGCCCGATCTCGCGATAGAGGCCGCGATCCTCCTCCCATTTCTCCGCGACCTTGACGTGCAGGAAGAGGTGGACCTTGCGCTGCAGCAGTGCTTCCAGCTGTTCGCGCGAACGGGAGCCGATCTCCTTCAGCCGGGCGCCGCGCTTGCCCAGCACGATCGCCTTCTGGCTGTCGCGGGCGATCAGGATCTGCTGGTGAATCGCGACCGATCCGTCCTTGCGCTCCTCATATTTCTCGGTCTCGACGGCGGAGGCATAGGGCAGCTCGGCGTGAAGCTGGAGAAAGATCTGCTCGCGCGTTACCTCGGCCGCCAGCATCCGGTCGGTCGCGTCCGATACCTGATCCTCGGGGAAGTGCCACGGGCCTTCGGGCATGCGCGCGGCCAGCGTCCTGCGCAGATCCTCGACGCCATCGCCGGTCGTGGCGGAGATCATGAAGATCGCTTCCGGCGCGAGCTTGTCCTGCAGCTGCATCGCGAGTTCGAGCAGCTTTTCTTTGGGGCAGATATCGACCTTGTTGAGCACCAGCAGCTTGGGCTCGCGCCGCGCCGCCAATGTGTCCAGCAGATCGGCGAT
>SCUQ01000411.1 GCA_004297635.1 Rhizorhabdus sp.
CAGCTTGTCGGCCGGGATGCGCCGCAGGTCGAAACGCTGGCAGCGCGACAGGACGGTGATCGGCACCTTGTTCACCTCGGTCGTGGCGAACAGGAATTTCACATGGGCGGGCGGCTCCTCCAACGTCTTGAGCAGGCCGTTGAAGGCCGGCTTCGACAGCATGTGGACCTCGTCGATGATATAGATCTTGTAGCGCGCCGAGACCGAGGCATAGCGGACCGCCTCGATGATCTCGCGGACATCGTCGATGCCGGTGTGGCTCGCGGCGTCCATCTCGACCACATCGATATGCCGTCCCTCCGCGATGGCTATACAGGGCTCGCAGACGCCGCACGGGTCGATCGTCGGGCCGCCCTGCCCGTCGGTCCCGATGCAGTTCAGCGCCTTGGCGATCAGCCGCGCGGTCGAGGTCTTGCCCACCCCCCGGACGCCGGTGAGCAGGAAGGCATGAGCCAGCCGTCCGCGCCTGATCGCATTGGCGAGGGTCGTCACCATCGCATCCTGGCCGATCAGCTCACGGAAATTCTGCGGCCGATATTTGCGCGCGAGGACGCGATAGGGAGTCGAGGATTCGGACATGGCGGGAGCTTAGCCAGAGAGGCCGCGCTTGTCCTTTGCGATTTTAAAGGGTGGGAGCCGGAACGACCCGATACGAAATCGTTGCGGCTGCTTCCTTCCGGATCTGACCGGGTTGGCGACGGCACCGTCCGCCCGACTCCCGCCGCGCATATGGGGGAAGTACCGCGGGGATGCAAGCCGCACCCGGCCCGATGCTTATCGTCCCTGCATGTTCCGCGCGCCGGCCGGCATGCGTACCGTCAGGCTGTCGATCGCGTCGGTCAGGTGGATCTGGCAGGCAAGTCGCGAGAAGCGCGTCACATGACTGGCGAGGTCGAGCAGATCCTCCTCCATCTCCGTCGCGCGCGGCAGCTTCGCGAAGTCCGCCGCGTCGATGATCACGTGGCAGGTCGAACAGGCCATCTGTCCTTCGCAGGTTCCTTCAAGGGGCTGGCCGTCGGACTGGGCCACCTCCAGCAGCCGCTGCCCGGGCGCCCCCGTCACCTCGCTGCGCTGTTCGCCGTCGGTAGAAACGAAAATCACCCTTGTCATACAGCCCACATCAACTGTTTCTCCGTCGCCTCGAAGATCATCGTCGTCGCCCGCTCGATATCCTCCTCGCTGGTGTAGCGGCCGAAGCCGAGCCGGATGCTGGATCGAGCCTCCGCGTCGCTGAGCCCGATCGCCTTGAGCACGTGGCTCGGCCTGCCCGATCCACTGGCGCAGGCCGAGCCCGCCGAGAAGGCAAGCTCGCGCAGGCCGGAGATCAGCCGCGCGGCATCGACGCCATCGCTGCGCAGGTTGAGATTGCCATGATATCGATGGGCGAAGGAACCGTTGATCGTCCATTCCGGCCCAAGGCGATGCGTTGCCGTTCGCCATAGCCGATCGAGATGGGCCGCATCGCTGTCGCGCCGCTCGTCCATCAGCGCCGCCGCGACACCGAAGCCGACACACAGCATCGGTGCCAGCGATCCGGATCGGCCCAGCGCCTCCTGCCCACCGCCGTGGATCAGCGGTTCGATCGTCACGCCATTGCGGACCCAGAGCGCACCGATCCCTTTCGGCCCGTGGATCTTGTGCGCGCTGATCGCGACGAGATCGACATTGTCGGGAATCGGCACCCGGCCATAGCCCTGCACCGCGTCGCACAGGAACAGGGCCCCAGCATCATGCGCCATGTCGGCCAGCTGCCAGATCGGCTGGATCACACCGATTTCATTGTTGACGAGCATCGCCGCGACGAGCCCGGTACCGGGGCGGATCGCCTCTCGCGCCACCGCCAGGTCGATCAGCCCGTCGTTGCCCACCGGTAATATCCGGATATCGCGGCCGGCGCGGCCCGCCGCCCGTACGCTGTCCAGCACCGCCGCATGTTCGGTCGCCAGCGTGACGATCGGCCCCGCGCTGCCCTTGATTGCCCAGTTGAGCGCTTCGGTCGCGCCGCTGGTGAAGGCAATGCGCCCGCCGCGTGGCAGCAGTTCGCCGACCTGTTCACGCGCCACCTCGATCGCCGCCGCGGCCTCGCGGCCCATGCGATGCGGGGAATGCGGGTTGCCGAAGCGGTCGCCGAGATAGGGTAGCATCGCCTCGCGCACTTCGGGCGCTATCGGGGTGCTTGCCTGATAATCGAGGTAGATCATGCTGCCCTCTCCTTCTCCTGCGCCCCCGTCGACATGGCGATCCTCCGCCACTCGGCCATGAAGCGGTCGATATCGGCTTCCTCCGTATTCCAGCCGAAGCTGACCCGGATCACCTCGCGGGCCATATCCTCATGCCAGCCCATCGCGGCGAGGACATGGCTGGGTTTCAGGCTTCCCGACGAACAGGCGCTGCCCGCAGACACCGCGATTCCGGCGAGATCGAACCGGATCAGTTGCGTCGTCGCCGCGACACCCGGCATGCGATAGCCGGCGATCGTCGGCAGCCGCTCGGCCCCGTCGGCGACGATCACGCCGCCCGCCTCGCGAATCGCCGCATCGAGCCGGGCACGCAGGATGCGGGCGCGATCGAGCCACCCGGCGCCTGCCTCGACCGCCGCCGCGAAACCCAGCACGGCGGGAAGATTCTCGGTACCGCCGCGATAGCCCTGCTCCTGCCCGCCGCTCGGGTGGAGCGTCGAAAGGTCGCGGACGATCAAGGCGCCGATACCCGGCGGGCCGCCCAGCTTATGTGCGGACAGACTGATGAAATCGGCATCGGGCAAGGGCAGCTTACCGATGGACTGCGCGCAATCCGCGAGCAGCAGGGCGCCGCCGTCGCGAATCGCGGTGCCCAGCCTGCCCAGCGGCTGGATCACGCCGGTTTCGTTGTTCACGGCCTGGATCGCGACGAGGCTTCCGGGTTCGAAAGAGCCGAGTTCGACGATACCGTCCGCAGATACTGTTAGCCGATCGGCATCGGGCGCGGCGCGGCGCACCGCGTCATGCTCGACCGCCGATATCAGCCGGCGGCCGGCCTTTGCCCGGCGCAGCACGATCTCGATCGCCTCAGTGGCACCGCTGGTGAACAGGATCGTGCCGTCTACGCCCAGCGCGGCGGCAATCCGGGCGCGGGCATCCTCCAGCGCGGCGCGCGCGGCGCGGCCCTCGGCATGCGGCGAGGACGGGTTTGCCCAGTGATCGAGCGCGCCCGCCACGGCGGCCCGCGCCACGGGCAGCAGCGGGCTCGTCGCGGCATGGTCGAGATAAAGTCGCGAAGGTGCCATGCCGGGACATGCTCCAATTGATTGCGCGCGGGGCGCCGCTTTCTATATAGGCCTTCGATCGGCGGCGCGCCATCCGGCGCGCCCGGCCCAAATGGTCCAGAAGGATATCGATGCCCGAAGTCATTTTCCCCGGTCCGGAAGGCCGCCTCGAAGGTCGCTTCAACCCGGGGCCGCGCCCGCGCGCGCCCGTCGCGATGATCCTCCACCCGCATCCGCAGGGTGGCGGCACGATGAACAACCGCATCGTCCAGGCGCTCTACCAGACCTTCGTCCGCCGTGGCTTCGCCACGCTGCGCTTCAACTTTCGCGGCGTCGGCA
>SCUQ01000412.1 GCA_004297635.1 Rhizorhabdus sp.
CGCCGACCGGCAGCACGAGCCCGCGCAGCGAAATCTCCCCGGTCATCGCAGTGTCGCTGCGTACCGTGCGACCGGTGAACAGCGAGGTCAGCGCCATATACATGGCGACACCGGCGCTGGGTCCGTCTTTGGGGGTCGCACCGGCGGGGACATGAACGTGGATGTCATGCCGCTCGAACAGCTCCGCCTCGATGCCGAGGCTGTCCGCCCTGCTCTTGACGAGGCTCAGCGCCGCCTGCACGCTTTCCCGCATGACCTCGCCGAGCTGGCCGGTGAGGATGAGCTTCCCCGAACCCGGCATCCGCGTCGCCTCGATGAACAATATGCCGCCGCCGACCGGGGTCCAGGCCAGACCGGTCGAAACGCCTGGCACGCTGGTCCGCTGCGCCACCTCGTCCTCGAAGACATGGCCGCCGAGCGCGTCCTCGACATCCTTTTCGGCGATCGTCACATGGGTGGCCTTGCCCTCCGCGATCGTCACCGCGGCGCGGCGGATCACCTTGCCGATCTCACGTTCCAGGTTCCGCACGCCGGCCTCGCGCGTGTAGAAGCTGATGATCGCCCGGAGCGCCTCCTCCTCGACGTCGACCTGTTCGGCGGTGACGCCGTTCGCTTCCAGCTGGCGACGGACGAGATAGCGCTGGGCGATGTTCCGCTTCTCCTCCTCGGTATAGCCGGGCAACGAGATCACCTCCATGCGATCACGCAGCGGCCCCGGGATGGTATCGAGCATGTTGGCGGTGGCGATGAAGACGACCCGGCTGAGATCGAACGGCACAGCCAGATAATTGTCCCGGAAGCTGTTGTTCTGCTCGGGATCGAGCACTTCGAGCATCGCTGCCGAAGGATCGCCCTGAACGCCACGGCCGAGCTTGTCGATCTCATCGAGCATCATCACGCAGTCGCGCGTACCCGCCTTGCGGATCGCCTGGATGATATTGCCCGGCAGCGCGCCGATATAGGTGCGCCGGTGTCCGCGTATCTCGGCCTCGTCATGAACGCCGCCCAGGCTGACGCGGACGAATTCGCGCCCCATCGCCTTGGCGATCGACTGGCCGAGCGAAGTCTTGCCGACGCCGGGAGGCCCGGCGAAGCAGAGGATCGGCGCCTTGCCCTCGGGCGCAAGCTTGCGCACAGCCAGATATTCGATGATCCGCTGCTTGATCTTCTCCAACCCATAATGATCGGCATCCAGCTGCGCCCGGGCCTCGGCGATGTCGATTGCCTTATGGTCGGGCAATGCCCAGGGCAGCTCGGTCAGCCAGTCGAGATAGGTACGGATGATGCCATGTTCGGCGGCACCATCGGGCATCCGCTCCAGCCGGCGCAGCTCCTTGCTGGCCTGCTTCTCGACATCCTCGGGCATGCCCGCGCTGGCGATCGCTTCGCGCAGTTCGGCGATCTCCGCCGAATTGCCCTCATCCTCGCCAAGCTGGCGCTGGATTTCGGCCATCTGCTCGCGCAGCAGATGCTCGCGCTGGCGGGTCCCGATCTTTTCCTGCACGCCCTTGCCGATTTCGGCCGACAGACGCAGCACCTCCAGCCGCTGGGCAAGCAACGCCATCACCTTGTCCAGCCGCGGCTCGAGCGCGATCGTTTCGAGGATGTCCTGCTTCTGATCGGCCGGGATGTCGAGATAGGCCGCCGTCATGTCGGCCAGCGATCCCGGCGACCCGATGGTCCGGATCGCATCGGCCAGTCCCTGGGGGGCCTGCGGCAGCAGCTGGACGGTCTCCAGCGCCTGATTCCGCAGGTTGATGAAGCGCGCCTCGATCTCCGTGCCTTCGGCCGCGGGCTCCTCGACCCGTTCGATCCGCGCAACGAGAAAAGGCCAGCCGTCGAGAAATTCCTTCACCCTGAAGCGACTTTCACCCTGGACGATCAGATGATGGCTCTCATCCGGAGCGGTGACGTAGCGCAGCACATTGGCGACCGTGCCGGTGCGGTGCATGTCGAGCGCGGTAGGGTCCTTCACGTCGGCGTCACGCTGGGCAAGGATGCCGACCGGCCTGCTTTCGCGCACCGCCGCCTGCGCAGCGTCGATCGAGACGGGGCGGCCGATCGCGAGCGGCATCACGACATCGGGGAACATCACGAAATTGCGCACCGGCACGATGATGATCGCGTCCTCGGGCAGCTCGGCGAGGATCGCCTTCGGCTCGGCCGGGGTCGCTTCGGTTTCGGTGGGATGGGTCGCCATGTCGGTCATGATCTCAAAGAACCTTGCGCAGGGTGACGAGGAGGCAGCCATGGTCGCTCGACCGGCGGACATTGTCGTACCGCCCAGGCGGCAGCGGCAGGCGGCGCTCGAAGCGCCCCTGGGGCAGTTCGAGCCGGTGGATCTTGGCGGTGCGCAGGGCGACCGGCAAAATCCGGGCGCCGCGGACGACAAGCACGCCATCCTCGATGACGGCTTCGGTCTGGTCGAGGTCCACGCCGGGCAATGCGACCAGCACCAACAGGTCGGTCTCGGTCTCGATCATGTCGGCAGGGGGCGCCCAGCGTGCCGTGCCACCACCGGCGCGGGCCGGGGCGAAAGCCTGTTGACGAAGGCGCTGGACCCTGTCGATCATGTCGACGGCCTCGGCCCACATCCAGTCGCGCGATCGGCCAGAATTCATGCCATATCCTCTCTCGGCCGTCAGGAACGCCTTCGTGGCGACGGCCGTCTTCTCCCAATAAGGAAACGGCCCGCGTGATTTTCAAGCTGCCGCCGGAACAACAGGCAGACGACAGCGCGGTTCCCCACGCCGCCCGGGCATCCCGAAAATCCCGCCCGGCACAGCATCGGCCCTCTCGACCAGGTACAACCAGGCTATGATGGCGCAGACTGGTAGGGAGAGATGATGATGGCGGACGCGATCGTGACGACGGGCGGCGGCAAGCTGCGCGGCGCCAGCAATGGCGGCATCCGTCAGTATCTGGGCGTTCCCTATGCTGCGGCTCCCGTCGGCGAACGCCGTTTCGCGGCGCCCGAACCCCACCCCGGCTGGGATGGGGTGCGCGACGCGATCGATCCCGGCGCCACCGCCCCCCACGATGTGAAGGCCTTTCCCGGCCTCGACGTCATTCCGCTGATCGGTTCCGGCTGGGTGAAGGGCGAGGAGTTTCTCACCGCCGATATCTTCGCGCCGGAGGGTGATCCCAGCGGATTACCGGTGATGGTGTGGATCCATGGCGGCGGCTTCGTGGTCGGCAGCAAGGATGCGCCCGTCCATGACGGCCGCAGCTTCGCACGGAACGGGCTGGTCTGCGTCGCGATCAACTACCGGCTTGGGGTGGAGGGCTTCCTGCCGATCCCCGGCGTCCCGACCAATCTGGGCCTGCGCGACATGATCGCAGCGCTCAAGTGGGTGCGCGCCAACGCCGCAGCCTTCGGCGGAGATCCGGACAATATCACCGTTTTCGGCGAATCCGCCGGGGCGATGGCGATCGCCGACCTGATCACCTCGCCGCTCGCCACGGGCCTGTTCCGCCGGGCCATCATCCAAAGCGGCCATGCCGCGATGACCCGCGACATCGCGGTGATGCAGCGGCTCGTGAAGAAGCTGGCCCGGCTGTTGCGCATCTCGCCCGACAAGCCCGGTTTCGCGAGCATCGCGCCCGGCGATGCGCTCGACGCGATCGCCAAGGTCTCCCGGCCTACCGCCCGCATCGACCTGCGCGACGCCAAGGGGCATGAGCCCGTATTCGGGATCAGCCGCTTCGCCCCGGTCCATGGCGACGACGTCCTCCCGCTCCAGCCGCTCGAAGCGCTGAAGCGGGGCGCGGGCGCCGAGATCGACGTGCTGATCGGCACCAATGCCGAAGAGATGAATCTCTATCTGGTGCCCACGGGGATACGGGACAAGATCGGGCGCCTGCTCGCCACCTTCGTGCTCAGCCGCTCGCAGCCCGGTGCGCGCAAGCTGCTCAAGGCCTATGGCCTGGGCCGCAAAGGCATCAGGCCGGGCTACGCGCTGGCCAGCGCGATGACCGATCTCGTCTTTCGCTGGCCCGCGCGCCGCTTCGCGGAGGAACATCGCGGCCGTACCCATGTCTACGAGTTCGACTGGCGGTCGCCTGCTTTCGGCGGAGCGCTGGGCGCCTGCCACGGCGTGGAGTTGCCCTTCATATTCGACACGCTCGCCTGCACGACCGGCCCGCAGGGATTGACCGGGGAGAGCCCGCCGCAGGCGCTGGCCAACCGGGCCCATCGCCTCTGGATAGACTTCGCTAAAGACGGCCGCCTGCCCTGGGCGCCGTTCGATCGCGAGACGCGGCAGGTCTATTCGGTGCTGGAGGCCAAGCCCGATTATGAGGCGCCAATGCCGGCCGCCCCCTTCCTTCCGTAAGGGAAAGCCCGATCTATCAAGTCTGCGTGCGGATCGGCATAGCATAGATTGCCAGCCGACCTTTCTGATAGGTGAGCTATCTGATAGCTAATGTCCATCGGCGCCGGAAACCGGCTCGCCTCAGGAGAGGATGACAGATGCATTTCACGACCCGGCTCGTCTCCGGCTGCGCGTTCGCCGCGCTCTCCTCGGCTTCGGCCCTTGCACAGCAAGCCGCTCCCGCCGCCAGTGACGCCGTTAGCGAGGAGGGCGAGATCATCGTCACAGCCCGCAAGCGCAACGAGACGCTGCTCGATGTTCCCGTTGCCGTCACCGCGATCAGTGGCGAAAGCCTCGCCAGGCGCAACATCAATTCGGTGCGCGAGGCGGCGCTGCTCTCGCCGGGCCTCAACATCAGCAGCGACGGCGCCGGCCGCGCCTTCGTCTCGATCCGCGGGGTCGGCGTGACGCTGGTGGGCACGGTGCAGCCGGGCGTCGGCCTGTTCGTCGACGGCATCTATCGGCCCAACACCGCCTATCTGAACAACCCGCTGCTCGACGTCGAGCGGATCGAGGTGCTGCGCGGCCCGCAGGGCACGCTGTATGGCAAGAACACGCTGGGCGGCGCGATCAATGTCATCACCCGGATGCCGGGCAACCAGTTCGAAGCGCGCGGCCAGGCCAGCTATGCCGGCCCCGACAATAGCTGGCTGGTGTCCGGCTCGATCTCCGCGCCCCTTATCCAGGACAAGCTGGCGGTCCGCATCGCGGCGTCGCACCGCGGACAGAACGGCTTCATCAACAAT
>SCUQ01000413.1 GCA_004297635.1 Rhizorhabdus sp.
GATATCGACATGGGTATCAGCCATGTCGTGCGCGGCGAGGACCATGTCACCAACACCGGCCTGCAACTGCAGATGTTCGCGGCGCTGGATGCCCCTGCGCCCGCCTTTGCGCATGAGGCGCTGCTGGTCGGCAGCGAGGGCAAGCTATCGAAGCGGCTCGGTTCGCTCGGCTGCGATGCATTTCGCGCGGATGGGATCGAACCGATCGCGCTGATCGCGCTGCTCGCCCGGATCGGCACCAGCCTGCCCGTGGAGCCGGTCGCCGACATCGCGCCGCTGATCGAGAGCTTCGACTTCGCCCGCTTTGGCCGCGCCCCGGCACGCTTCGACCTGGACGAACTGAAGGCGCTCAACGCGCGGATCATCCATATGCTCGGCTATGACGCAGTGGCCGATCGCCTGCCGGCGGGCATGGATGCGGCGGCCTGGGCCGCGATCCGGCCGAACCTGGAACGGATCGATCAGGCGCAGGACTGGTGGGCGGTGGTCGAGGGTGAGGTGGCCGCGACCATCGCGGCCGAGGATCGGGACTATCTGGCGACGGCCGCCGGGCTGGCCGCAGACGCGGACTGGCATGACGCTATCTGGAAGACGCTGACCGCGGCGCTCGGCGCGGAAACCGGGCGGAAGGGGAAGGCGCTGTTCCTGCCGTTGCGCCTCGCCCTCACCGGCCGCGAACATGGGCCGGACATGAATGCGCTGCTGCCGCTGATCGGGAAGGATCGGGCCGTGGGTCGCTTGCGGGCGGCGGCGGCTTGACGCCTCCCTGGCGCGGCTAAGGGCGTCCGGCTCAGAAGCGGTTCGACGGCGCGATCAGGCCGATCAGCAGATAGAGGATCACCGTCGAGCCGAAGCCGCACAGCGTGAGCAGGACCGTGAGCACGCGGATCAGCATCAGATCGATGCCGGTGTAGTCGGCAAGGCCGGCGCAGACGCCCATGAGCTTGCCCTGGCTTTTGTTGAGGCGGAAACGGTTGCTTTGGACGGACATGGCAATTTCCCTTCGCGGATTGACGTGGCGGAATCAGAGCAGCGTGGGCCGGTCGATCGCGACCGAGGCCTTGCAGAAACAGTTGGCGTTGGCCGGCCCGAGTGCGGCGACGAGGCAGGTGAGGCTGAACAGCAGGCCGCCGCCGACGGCGAGCAGGAAGCGCCGGGCTTCGCTGAGGCTGAAGTTGGTCTCGAACATCGTCTTTCCCCATCGTCGCGGCCACCCTGAGGCCGATGCCAGCGACGTTGCAGGAGCCGTGCCAACTGCGATCAGAGCGGGAAAATAGCCATTTTCACGGCGCATATGCTTGGAAGGCATGAATGACACACCAAGAATTGGCGCATTTTACCGAAAATTGTTGACGCACCCTTTCACCCCTGTTCAGCCGATTTCCCGCGCGCGGGATGCGGTAATGATGTATCATTGCGGTCGCGATCCGCCGGGAGCGCGGACGCACTCGGGATAGGAGGCGTTCATGTCTTATGGAGCTTTTCTCGAACAACAGAAACGTACGAACCGGATCGGCCTGACCATTGTCATTGCCGGCCATGTCGCGGCTCTCACCGCGCTCGCGCTCGCACCACCGGAAGCGATCCAGCGAATCACCTATGTCCGGACCATCGTCGACAGCATCGCGGACCAGCCCCCGCCGCCGGCCGATCTGCCACCGCCGCAGAAAAGCGCTGAACGGCAGACACAGCCCACCGCCGTCGCGCCGATCGTCGATAGCGGGCCGACCATCCCGGCGCCGCTCGAGATCAGCCCGTTGCCACCCCGGCAGGAGCCGGTGCCATCCCTGCCGGCGGCCGATCCTATTTTCCTGCCCGCATCGATCGAGCCTTCGGCGATGGCGCGGTTTCAGCCGGATTATCCGCCCGAACTGATCC
>SCUQ01000037.1 GCA_004297635.1 Rhizorhabdus sp.
GAAGACCCCTATGCCGGGCTCGCCCCCGAAGACCGGCTGCTGCGCGGCGACGCGGTCGATGTCCAGGGCGATGACGGCGCCGATCCTTCGCCCGCGACATTGCGTGCGCGCGGCGAGGCGGCGGAGGATGCAGCGCGTGCCGTGCCCGGCGTCACCAACAGCGAGGGCGCGGGTGCCTCGGCGAGCCGCAGCGTGATCGCGCTCGCCACGAGCACCGGTTTCGCACGCGGCTATTCGACCAGCGGCTATGGCTGCTCGGCCAGCGTGATCGCCGGCGAAGGCGGCGGCATGCAGCGCGACTATGCCTATCATTCGGCGCGGCACCTGAGCGATCTGGAGGACGCCGTGGCGATCGGCAGACGCGCGGGCGAGCGCGCCGTCAGGCGGCTCAACCCCGGCAAGCTGTCGAGCGGGGCCATGCCGATCGTCTATGATCCGCGCGTCAGCTCGGGTCTGCTGGGGCATCTGGCGGGTGCGATCACGGGCTCGGCGGTGGCGCGGCGGACCAGTTTCCTGCTCGACAGGCTGGGTGAACAGGTCTTTGCCCGTGGCATCACCGTGCGCGACGATCCGCACCGCCCGCGCGGCCTGCGTTCCAAGCCCTTCGATGGCGAGGGTCTGCCGACAGCGCCGCGCGACATCATCGCCGATGGCGTGCTGACCGGCTGGATCATGGATTCCGCCTCGGCCCGCCAGCTGGGCCTTCAGCCGACCGGCCATGCTACCCGGGGGGTCGGCGGCCCGCCCGGCGCCGGGCTGACCAATCTCTATCTCGAGGCGGGGCCGCTATCGCCGGAGGAACTGATCGCCGACATCAGGCTGGGCGTCTATGTCACCGAGCTGATCGGGCAGGGCGTCAACGGCGTCACCGGCGATTACAGCCGCGGTGCTTCGGGCTTCGTGATCCGCGATGGCCAGATATGCGAGCCCGTCGCCGAGATCACGGTCGCCGGCAATCTGAAGGATATGTTCCGCGAACTCACGCCCGCTTCGGACCTTGTCTTCCGCCGCGCCGTTGATGCGCCGACGGTACGGATCGACGGGATGATGGTAGCCGGTGCCTGATGGGTTGCTCGAGGCGGTAAGCGCGGTCGCGGCCGAGGTCGGGGCGATGGCGCACGCCTCATGGCGCGGCGATTTCAAATATTGGGACAAGACGCCAGGCAGCCCGGTCTGTGATATCGATCTCGCGGCCGACGCGCTTCTTCGCGAACGGCTGATGGCGCTCGATCCGGAGGCGGGCTGGCTATCCGAGGAAACCGTCGACAGCGCCGATCGATTGAACTGCGTGCGCGTCTGGGTGGTCGATCCCATCGACGGTACCCGGGACTATGTCCGTGGCCGGGAGGGCTGGGCGGTGTCGATCGCGCTGGTCGAAGGCGGCCGGCCGATGATCGGAGTGCTTGATGCGCCCGCGCGTGGTGAGCATTGGCGCGCCCAGGCGGGACGCGGGGCGACCCGCAATGGCGAACCGATACGGGCGTCGCAGCGTATCGCACTCCCGGGTGCGCGCGTGCCTGCCGATGTGCTGCCACGCCCCGATGCCGATCTGGTGATGGTCGGCAAACCCAATTCGATTGCGCTGCGCATCGCGATGGTGGGCGCGGACGAGGCCGACCTGCTCGCCACGCTGAGATGGGGCCATGAATGGGACATAGCGGCGGCGGCACTGATCGCGCAGGAAGCCGGCGCCACGGTCACCGACGCGCTGGGCCGGCCGCTGCGCTACAACAGCACCAAGGGCGAACAGTTCGGCGTGCTGGCGACAGCGCCGGCGATCCATGCCGAAGCGGTCGATCGGCTGTCGGATCGGGCCGCAAGGGCGATCATCCGATAATATCGATCGCACAGCCCCGTCGGGCGTAAGGTGGGATCAGAGCCCCAGCCGGGGTATCTCGATCGCCGGGCAGTGGTTGACCACCGCCTTCAGCCCTGCCGCTTCGGCGCGGCCCACCGCTTCGTCGTTGAAGACGCCCAACTGGGTCCACACCGCCTTCGCGCCCGCCGCGATCGCTTCGTCGATCACCGGGCCGGCGGCGGCCGAGTTGCGGAAGATATCGACCAGATCGATCGGCTCGCCGATCTCGGCAAGGGTTGCCAGCACCGGCTGGCCGTGGATGCTCTGTCCCGCCAGCTGCGGGTTGACCGGGATCACCTTATAACCCTTGCCCAGCAGGAAGCGCATCACCCCATAGCTCGGGCGATCGGCGCGGTCGCTGGCACCGACCATCGCGATGGTCCTGGTCTCGCGCAGCAGATTGGCAATGTCCTGATCGGCGGTGAGGGGCATGGGGGAACTCCTTGCATGGATCCCCTAAAATGATGCCGGTTTGGCCGGGTTCAACCAGTCGACGATCTTTTGCGCGAGCGGGGCGAAGATCGCGTCCCCGTCGTCGGCTGCTGGCGGCAGGCCGGCGTCGGACGCGGTGCGGATGCCGATATCGAGCGGCACCCGGCCGAGGAAGGGCAGCTCCATCGACATTGCGGCCGCCTGCGCCCCGCCCTGCCCGAAGGGATCGGAAATCTCGCCGCAGTGCGGGCAGGCATAGCCGGCCATATTCTCGACCATGCCGATGATCGGCACACCGCCTTGCCGCAGGAAGTCGATCGCCCGGGTCGCGTCGATCAGCGCCAGGTCTTGCGGGGTCGACACGATGATCGCGCCGACCGGCTTGTACTTCTGCACCATGGTGAGCTGGACGTCGCCGGTGCCGGGCGGCAGATCGAGGATCAGCAGATCGACATCGCCCCATTCGGCATCGACCAGTTGGCCCAGCGCATTGGCCGCCATCGGCCCGCGCCACGCAATCGCCTGCCCCGGCTTCACGAGCTGCGCCATCGACAGCATCGGCACGCCGGAGGGAGAGATCACCGGGTCCATC
>SCUQ01000414.1 GCA_004297635.1 Rhizorhabdus sp.
GCGACGACCCTGTTCGGCCGCAAGACCCACCTCCCCTGGATCAAGAGCGCCAAGCAGGGCGAACGCCAGTCCGCCGAGCGCCAGGCGATCAACGCGCCTATCCAGGGCACCTCGGCCGACATCATCAAGCGTGCGATGGTCCGTATGAACCCGGCGCTCGCCGCCGCCGGGCTGGGCGATGTCCGCATGCTGCTCCAGGTGCACGACGAATTGGTGTTCGAGCTCGATCCGGGCCAGGTCGATGCCGCCTCCGAGGTGATCCGCACCGTGATGGCAGGCGCCGCCGAGCCGCTCGTCCAGCTCTCCGTACCGCTTGGTGTCGAAATCGGCACGGGATCCAGCTGGGGCGCGGCGCATTGACCCCAGCCCCCGAACCCTCCCATCCTGAAAAGGTGGTGATGAAGGAGGGCGACGACATCAAGGCGCTGGCCAAGGGCGGCCGGACCAATTTCTTCGGCTTCCTGCTCCGTCTGGCGGCGCGCCTGCCCTTCCTGTTCATCGCCGGCCGCGTCTATGGCGCCGAGGCGCTGGGGCGCTTCGCCTATGCGATCATCATCGTCGAATTCGTCGCGACGCTTGCCACGCTCGGCCTCAAGCGCGGGCTGGCCGAACAATTGTCGGCGACGGACAGGCCGCATGTCCATGTCGTCTGGGACGCGCTGCTGGTGGGCGCCATCGCTTCAGCCGTCGCCGCGACCATCCTCGGCATGCTCCCCCAGATCATGTTTCCGAATAGCGGCATCAACGGACTGGAATGGCTGCTGCCGCTGACGATCTTCGCGCTCGCCTGGTCCGACATTTCGCTCGCCGCCCTCGCCTACCGTCTCGATATCGGCGCGACCGTACGGGCCAGATCGGTGATCGAGCCGTGGACGATCAGTATCGCGGCGTTCGCGCTATCCTATTATTCGCTGCGGGATGGCTTGATCATCGCCTATGTGATCTCGATGGGCGCCGCGGTTGTCGCCTCGATCTGGCCGTTGATGAAGAGCTTCGGCTGGCCGCATGGCTGGCGCCCCCGCCCTGCCTCCCTCTTCATGCTTGCCAGGCGTAACGTACCGCTGGCAGCGGCGGATGCGATCGAATGGGGCTCTCGACGCCTCGATATCGCGATCCTGGGCCTGTTCTTCTCGCCCGCGATCGTCGGTATCTATTATGTCGCGCAGCAGGTCGCCTCCTTGCCCCAAAAGCTCAAGACCAGTTTCGATCCGATCCTTGGTCCGGTGATCACCCGCAATCTCGAAGCCGGCAACCGGGCCGCCGTCGCGCAGCAGGTGCGCCAGGTCGGCTTCTGGATCATCGCGGCCCAGGCTGCGATCGGCCTCGCCCTCGGCATTCCCGGCGAAGGCGTGATGGGACTGGTCGGTCCCAATTTCGTCGCCGGGACCACCGCATTGGCCTTCCTGTTGATCGCGGAGGTGGTTGCTGCGACGGCGGCGGTATCCGAATCCGCGCTCATATATGTCGCCCGGCACCTCAACCTATGGATTTCGATGGGCATGATCGGCATTCAGGCCGCGCTGAGCTTCGCCTTCGTGCTCATTCTGCGGGACGAGTTCGGTGTGCCGACGATCTGGCAGGCCGCCGGCCCGGCGCTGGCTCTGGCCTGTGCGCTCGGTATCGCATCGATCATGAAGGCGCGGCTCCTGTCCACCTTGCTCGGCGCTCCGGTGTCCGGCTGGCGCTGGCCGCTGGTCTGGGCGACCGCGGCCGCAGGCGTGGTCGGCTATCTCGCCACCCGGTTGCCCGAGTGGCTCGAATTGTCGCTCGGCATCCCTGCTATCCTTGCCGTCTTCGGTCTCGTGGTCTGGCGTTTCGGCTTTACAAGCGAGGACCGCACCCTGTTTCGCTTCAGGGAAAAATAGGTCTCAGCTGCCCTGCTGCGTCAGCGGCATGATCATGCCACGGTCGGGAACGTCCTCCCGCCACCGTACCGATCCATAGGGCCGTTCCAGCTTGCGCCGTACCGTGATTGGGCCTTGACCGACGTGGAAGTCGATTGCGCGCTGCCATAGCTCCAGGTCGGCACCGGTCAATCGGCTCCGCTGGCGGAGATAGTCGTGCCATGTCGGGGTGTGATATCGTTCGGTCCACAGCTCCGGGTCGCCGATATCGCGCGACAGCGACCAATTATAGCCGCCGGTGCGGTGCCGGATCGGTTCAAGCTCCAACATCGTCCTATAGAAGTCGCGGGCCTGAGCGAGGGGAACGCGATAATCGATCGATACGGCGATCGGGCCGCTCCTGCCATTGAGGTCAAGGTTGGTTTCCGGCTCGGTCAGCGGAACATCGCGATCACGCTGCCGTTCGATCGCCGGCATACGCCACCAGATACCCGCCACGATCGTAGCGATCATCGAAAAACCCGAGGCAATCAGCGCGAAGGCCGTTCCCTGGTCGGTGGCAAGCTGCCCCCATGCCCATCCGCCGACCGCCACGCCGCCGCAAACCGATGTAACGCAGGCCGCCAGGGCCCGCGCCGTCACCCAGCGTGGCGACGACATCTGGATGTTGATGTTGCAGAGCGCCATCATGGCCATCCACCCCGCCCCGGCGCCACCCAACATCGCGCACGATAGAAACGCGTCGCGGCTCAGGCCGGTACCGATGGTGCATAAGCCCACGAGAATGCAGGACATCGAGACGGCGCGCTCATCGGAGAAGCGCTCCTTGATGGCAGCAAGGCTCACCGCCGATATGACGGCGCCGATACCGAAACAGCCCAGCAGCAGGCCGTAGAGGCTTGCGTCGCCACCCAGCAGGTCATGTGCGATGAGCGGCATCAGGGCGGGAATCGCCGCGCCTGCCAGCGCCATGAGCGTCGTCCGCACCAGGACTGCGCGGATCGGTGGAGAATGCACGACGAAACGGGCGCCGGAGATCACCGCGCGGCCCAGCGCCTCAGGCGGCAGCCGGGAGATTTCGGGCTGCCGGCGCCAGAAGAACATGACGACGATCAGCGGGATATAGGCCAGTGCATTGAAGACGAACGCTGCGATGGCACCGGCAACGGCGACCAGCACGCCACCGATCGCGGGGCCAAAGCTGCGCGCGATATTATAGCTTACGGAATTGAGCGCTATGGCCTGCGGGAGTTCGCGCGCGCCTACCTGCTCGCCGACCGAGCTTTGCCAGGCGGGTCCGAACAGCGCCATGCCCGTTCCCACCACGAAGCAGGAAACGAGGATCCAGGCAGGCGTCAGCCAGCCCATCAGCGTGATGAGGCTTATCGCGATCGCACCTGTGAGCGCGATCGACAATGCCACCAGCGCGATCTTGCGCCGATCGTAGCTGTCGGCGATGGCGCCCGCGATCAGCGAAAGAAACATCATCGGAGCGAATGTGGCAGACTGGACCAAGGCCACCATATCGGCCCGTCCGGTGATCTGTGTCATCGCCCAGGCGGCACCGACGCCCTGGATGAGCTGGCCGAAATTGGAAAAGAGGCTGGCCGTCCAGATGCGACGAAACAAACGGTTGCGCAGGGGCGTGAACGGGCCGATCCGCTCGCCTTCTACGCTGCCGTCATCGGCCATATCAGCCCCGCCTTCCGCCTGTACCCGGTATTGTCATGCCATCAGTGCCTGAAATGGCGCATGCCCGTGAAGACCATGGCAAGCCCCGCCTCATCGGCGGCGGCGATCACCTCGGCATCGCGGATCGACCCGCCGGGCTGGATCACGGCGGTGGCGCCCGCCTCCACCGCTGCGAGCAGGCCGTCGGCAAAGGGAAAGAAGGCGTCCGAAGCAACCGCCGAACCGATCGTACGCGGCTCCGGCCAACCTGCCTTCTCGGCCGCATCCTTCGCCTTCCACGCCGCGATGCGCGCGGATTCAAGCCGGTTCATCTGGCCGGCACCGACCCCTGCGGTCGAACCGCCCTTGGCATAGACGATCGCATTTGACTTGACGTGCTTCGCCACGGTCCAGGC
>SCUQ01000038.1 GCA_004297635.1 Rhizorhabdus sp.
ACGGCGCGCCTCCTCCTGGCTAACGCCCGAGCGAACCACCGCGAGATTCTGGCGGGTCATCAGTTCGGACACCGGCTGCTTGGGATTCTCCGCGAAACGGACATCGCGATTGGTGAGTATGCCCACCAGCTTGCCATCCGCCTCGACCACCGGGATGCCCGAGATGCGATGCCGCGCCATAAGCTCAAGCGCATCGGCCAGGGTCTGCTCGGGTCGCATCGTGATCGGGTTGACGACCATGCCGGATTCGAAGCGCTTGACCGCGCGCACCGCCGCTGCCTGTTCCTCGACCGTCAGGTTGCGGTGAAGCACGCCAAGACCGCCCAGCTGCGCCATGACGATCGCCATGTCAGCTTCGGTTACGGTATCCATGGCGGACGAGAGGATCGGGATGTTGAGGCCGATCGCCTTCGTCACCTGGGTGGCGGTGATCGCCTGGCTCGGCAAAACATCCGACTCGCCGGGCCTGAGAAGCACGTCGTCGAAAGTAAGGCCGAGGCTGATATCCATGTGGTCGAATCCCCGCGAGGTGGTGAAGGATTCGAGGCCATATATGTCGGGGCGACCGGAACCGCTAGCCCGGTCTTCACTTTACACCGCACCGCCGCGATCAAGGCCGCCGCGGATAAGACCGTGGCTCCCCCGCCATGCCGCCTGCCGGATCGGCCATCGCCGGCCGGCCTGTCCGGTTCAGTCTTCCCCGTGGATGATCACGCGGTTCCGGCCGCCATTCTTTGCGGCGTACAGCGCCTCGTCCGCTCGCTTCAGCATGCCGCCCTCATCCTCGCCTTGCGCCAGCTGTGCAATTCCGGCCGAGAAGGTCACTGCCCCGAGCGGTTCGCCATTGGTCTTGGAGACGAGATGCCGCCCGGACAGCTCATCGCGCACCTCGTCGACGCGCATCGCGGCACGGCGTGCCATGATGCCGTCGAACAGGACGAGGAATTCCTCGCCGCCGAAGCGACCGACAAAGGCGTCCTCGCCGACGCCCTCGACCAGCGCATCGGCCACCATTTTCAGAATCCGGTCCCCGGTGTCATGGCCGAAATTGTCGTTGATCTTCTTGAAGTGATCGATGTCGCAGAAGGCGACCGACAGGGGCGTCCCATCCTTCAATGCCTGCATCATCGCGCGGGCGAGCCGCGACTGGAAGGCGCGGCGATTGGCCAGGCCCGTCAACGGATCGGTTTCGGCGACCGCCTGTGCTTCGGCGAGATCGCCCTGCAGCGATTCCATCTTGTTGCCCATTTCGGCGAGGCGGCGCTCGGCATCCTGGGTCTTGCCGATCATCGTGCGGGTAAGCTCGACCATCAGTTCCAGCGCGCGGCCCGCAGGCTCACCACCGGCCTGCAGCGCGGCGTGGCCCTTATCGAGAGCGCTGCCATAGGCGTTGGCATCCGTGCGGGACTGGCCGACCAGGGTCGCGGCCAAGGTCACGCTCTGATGCGCCTGATCGATCAGCTTCTCGAGAAGCTCGGAGGAAACCTTGTTCGCCGCCGCTTCGGCCAGTTTTTCGGCGACATCGGGAAGCAGCAGCCCGTCGCGGGCGATGGCTTCCTCGACGGCCCCCACCAGCGCCGGATCGTGACCGCCCAGATAGTGGTAGGCGAGGTCATAGTTGACCGGCGTCGGATCGAGCCGATGCGCGCGCAGGAAGCCGCCGATCCG
>SCUQ01000415.1 GCA_004297635.1 Rhizorhabdus sp.
CCTCGCCCTGATCGTCGGCGATCGTCGAGGGCCGGTTGTCGCGATCGATCAGCGCGATGAGATCAGCGCAGATATCAACCGGCAGAAAACTGCGGATGATGAACAGCTCCGCCCGGGGACTGGGAATTTTTTGTGCGCCGCGGGCTTTGAGATTCGCGACGATCGGGGTGATAAGGTCGGTCATGCGGGAAGGGGTGCTAGCCGATTTTCCGTCCATAGCGCCATGGCACGCGTCATGGCGCTGTCATAATCGGCGGTGGTGAGCCGGCTATCACCGCAGGAGATGTTCGATGATCCCGATCCTCTATTCCCACCCTTTCTCCTCCTACTGCCAGAAGGCGAAGACCGCGCTCTACGAGAAGGGCATCGCCTTCGAGGAAAAGATATTCGACGGCGACGGACCGGTGTCGACGGCGTTCGCGGCGCTCTGGCCGATCGGAAAATTCCCGATCCTGACCGACGACGGCCGGCTGGTGTTCGAAGCGACCGGGATCATCGAATATATCGAGGCGCGCTTTCCCGAGGCGCCGAGGCTGGTGCCCATCGATCCGCTGGCTGCGGCCGAGGTACGGATGTGGGACCGCTTCTTCGACAATTATATCGCCACGCCGCAGCAGCGCATCGTGAACATCGCGCTGGGCCGCGAGCATGAAGACAGCGGCGCCGCGGCACGCGCGGCGCTCGACACGGCCTATGCGCTGCTCGACGAGCGGATGAAGGACAGGGAATGGGCGGCTGGCGATTTCAGCCTGGCGGACTGCTCGGCCGCACCGCAGCTATTATATGCCGACTGGACCTATGCGATCCCGAAAACCCTGGAAGCGCTCTGGGCCTATCGTGATCGGCTGCTTGCCCGCCCCAGCTATGCCCGCGCGCTCGATGAAGCCCGCCCCTTCCGGAACCTCTTCCCGCTGGGCGCACCCGAGGGGCGCGACTGATCAGCGCGCCTCGCGGCGCCGGCTGAGCGCGGCGATGCAGGAAGCGCGATCGATGTCCTCTCCGGTCGGCAGCCGTGCATCGACATGGGTGACGACCGGCTCGCGCCCCGGCGCCGACGGATACAGATAAGCGTCGAGCACGCAGACCCCGCTGGCATATTGCAGCTTGCGCGCCGCGTCCTCGCGTACATCCTGATTCGGGGTGCCGAACAGGCTGATCAGCGCCCGCGCATCACGGCCCAGCACCCGATCGAGGCCCGCCTCGCTGCGGGTAGGCGGGGTCGGCGCGGAAACGACCGGTATCCGCCCGGCCGGCCCGCAAGCAGCCAGCACCGCGAGAGGGCCGAGGGTGAACAGGCGAAGCCGCATCATGCGGCACGGCACAGCATCATATCCGCCAAAGCGCAAGCGCATCTCGCCGAGCGGCTTTGCGGGCGCGACGGGGTTGCGCTAGGGAGCGGCGATGACGTCCCCCCGCTATGATATCGTGGCGATCGGCAATGCGCTGGTCGATGTGCTCTGCCATAAGGACGATGATTTCATCGCCGCCCAGGGGCTGAAGCGGGGGCTGATGCAGCCGATCGCGCCCGACGCGGCGGTGTTGCTCCACCGGGCGATGGGCCCTTGCGAAGAGGTGTGCGGCGGGTCCGCCGCGAACAGCATGGCGGCGCTCGCCCGGCTCGGCCTTCGCCTCGCCTTTGTCGGCCAGGTCGGGGACGACAGGCTCGGCCGGCTGTTCGCCGCCGACATGGCGGCCAGCGGGATCGATTTCCCGCTCCCGCCCATCGCCACACCGACAGGCCGTTGCCTGATCATCATCAGTCCCGATGGCCATCGCACGATGAACACCGCGATCGGCGCATCCGAATATCTGCCCGCCGCCGCCTTCGACCCCGGCATCGCCGCCGACGCGGCGATCCTCTATGTCGAGGGCTATATGTTCCGCACGCCGGAGCCCCGCGCCGCCAGCCGGGCCGCGCTCGCGGCTGCACGGGCAGCCGGGCGCCGCGCCGCCTTCACCCTGTCATCCGAATTTTGCGTGCGCGAGCATCATGACGAGTTCGTCGCGCTGATCGAGGCAGGGTTGATCGACATCCTCTTCGCCAATGAAGGCGAGCTGGCCGAACTCAGCGGGCGCGCCGACTTCGAGGCGGGCGTCGCCTGGGCGGCACCCCGGGTGCCCTTGCTGATCGCCACGCGCGGCGCAGAGGGCGCGATCGCCATCGAACATGGCCGTCGGCATGAAACAGCCGCCGAGGCATTGGGCGCCATCGTCGACACCACCGGGGCGGGCGACCTGTTCGCGGCCGGCGTGCTGGCCGGCCTGGCGCGCGGGCGCGATCTGCCGACCGCTCTGCGGATGGGATCGATCGCGGCTGGCCGGATCATCACCGAAACCGGGCCGCGCCTGCCGGAGGGCGAGGATCTCGCTGGCCTGATCGAGACGCGGCTCGCCTCCTGACAGGCCTGACCGCTCGGCCTGCGAAGAGGCCGAGCGGAAGGATTCGGTTATTCGATCGGCGGGACGGGCTGGGGCGGCACGTCCGGATCGGTCTCATGGACCTCGACGACGCCCCGGCCGAGATGGCTCTTCCGGTAGCCGTAGAGATAATAGACCACCAGGCCGACTGCGGCCCAGGTGAAGAACAGCGTCACGGTGTAGGCGGACAGGCTGAAGAACAGGTAGAGACAGCCGAGCGTGGCGAGCGGCGCCACGATCGCCACCGCCGGCGTACGGAACGGGCGCTTGCGGCCTGGATCGGTCCGACGCAGCACCAGCACGGCGATCGACACCGCCGCGAAGGCGAACAGCGTCCCCGAATTGGAGATGTCGGCCAATGCCCCGACCGGGAAGAGCGCCGCGAAGATCGCGACGAAGATTCCGGTCATGACCGTCACGATATGCGGCGTCTTATATCGCGGATGGACCTTCGAGAAGACCGCGGGCAGCAGGCCGTCGCGGCTCATGACGAAGAAGATGCGGGTCTGACCGAACATCATCATCAGGATGACCGAGGGCAGCGCGAGCCCGGCGGCGAGGCCGAGCAGGTTGCCGATCTGCGGCCAGCCGATCTCGCGCAGCGTCCACGCCAGCGCCTCCTTCGAGCAGACCACCTTGGCATCGCCGATCGCCGAGCAGGCGGCGGCCAGTTCCTTCGATCCGGTGGGAATGGCATTGCCCGCGGCGTCGAGCATCGGCTGGGCACCGACCCCGCCGATCACGCCAGCCGCGACGAGCATGTAGAAGATGGTGCAGATGCCGAGCGAGCCGATCAGGCCGATCGGCATGTTGCGCTGGGGATTCTTGGTCTCCTCCGCCGCGGTCGAGACCGCATCGAAGCCGACATAGGCGAAGAAGATCGATGCCGCCGCCGCCGAGATGCCGGCAAAGCCGAGCGGGGCGAAGGGATCGAAATTGTTCATGTTCATCACCGGCAGGGCCAGCACCACGAACAGCGTCAGCGCGGCGACCTTGATCCCGACGAGGACGGCATTGACGGTGGCGCTCTCCTTGGTGCCCAGCACCAGCAGCCAGGTGACAAGCAGCGCGATGATCATCGCCGGCACGTTGATCAGCCCGCCGTCGATCGGCCCCAGGATCAGCGCCTTGGGCACGGTGATGCCGGTCAGGGACTGGAAGAGGCCGACGACATAGCCCGACCATCCGACCGAGACGGCGCCCGCCGCGATCGCATATTCGAGCACCAGCGCCCAGCCGACCATCCAGGCGACCAGCTCGCCCATCACCGCATAGCTGTAGGTATAGGCCGAGCCCGAAACGGGGACCATCGCCGCCATCTCCGCATAGCAGAGCGCCGCCACCGCGCAGACGAAGCCCGCGATGATGAAGGCGAGGATCATGCCGGGGCCGGCTTTCTGGGCGGCTTCGGCGGTGAGGACGAAGATGCCGGTGCCGATGATGCCGCCGATACCCAGCATCGTCAGCTGGAAGGGGCCGAGGGACCGGTGCAGCGATTTCCTGGCTGCGGTGGCGAGGATGGCGTCGAGTGGCTTTACGCGCCCAAAGATCATGCGGAGTTCCCTTGTTCGGCCGGGCTTGCGCGCACGGCCGGTCATGGGAAGCGGAGCCTAATCGCTAATTCGCCGCGCGCAATAGAATTGCTTAGGCGCGTATCATCCGCGCACCAGCGGCACCATTTCCCGGAACTGGCGTCCGCCGAAGATATGGACGTGGAGGTGCGGAACCTCCTGATGCCCGTGGCCGCCGGTATTGGCGAGCAGGCGATAGCCCGGCGCGACCAGCCCCGCCTCGCGCGCGACCTGTCCGACCGCGCGCATGAAACCCGCGACCTCGGCATCTGACGCCTTGGCGGTGAAATCGTCCCAGGAGACATAGGCGCCCTTGGGGATCACCAGCAGATGGACCGGTGCCTGCGGGTTGATATCGTGGAAAGCGAGCGCGAACTCATCCTCGTGGACCTTCCTGCAGGGCAGCTCGCCCCGCAGGATGCGGGCGAAGATGTTGCTGTCGTCATAGGGCTGGGTCGCGTCGATCGGCATGGCGGGCTCCTGTCAGGCTTGCGGGCGCGAGGCCTTCTCGGCCAGGCCGGATGTCCCCTCGCGCCGCTCCAGTTCGGCGAGCACATCGGCGAAGGGGACGCCGGCCTGGTTGAGGAGCACCATCAGGTGGAAGATCAGGTCGGCTGCCTCGCCGGTAACGCCCTTGGCGTCGCCGGCCATCGCCGCGATCACCGTTTCGACGGCTTCCTCGCCAAGCTTCTGGGCGATTTTGGGCATGCCCTTCGCGAACAGCGATGCGACATAGGAGGAGGACGCATCGGCGCCACGGCGCCGGGCGATCGTCGATTCGAGCTGGTCGAGGGTGCCGGTCATCCGGCGCTTGAAGCGCGCCCGGCCGGCAAGGTCAATCGCCAAGCGCGCGGAAGCCTAAAAGACTGATCCCCGCCCGCCATTCACCGACAGGGTGCGGTGAAGGGCGGGCGGGGATCTGGCAAGCAGAGCAACGCTACAGGGGAAAACACGAACTCGTACGCAAGATACTCGAACAACAACTACATATGGCCACGCTACTTACGGATCGCGGCGTTTCCGGCTCGCATAACGGCCCACCAGCACGCCCGCGACCGCGACCAGAAACAACACCAGCGCACTCGGCTGCGGCACATGCTGCAACCACGCCGAAACCGCGCCCAGCTGCGCCCAGGCGGGAGAGGCGATCACGGCAACGGCGAACAGCGCAAAAACCCCCCGGAATGCGGCATTCGTCATCGGATCAAGCCTCCCCCCGCCTGTCACCCCCGGGCGAGCTGAGCGGGTTCACAAATCGTTAAAGCGAGAATCGTGCCAATTTTGGGAAGCGCTGGATTTGCTGGCGTTCCGGAGGAGGCGGCGCAGGCTGGCTCGGCGCTGTGTAAAGAAGTCCGACGCTTCAGTGGCGTCGGCTCCGCCTTTTTCCGGAGAGCCGACTCTCCGGCAAAAGAAAACCGCGCCGGCACCGAAGCGCCGACGCGGTTATCTTTTCCGGAGGACCGCCCCGAGGGACGGTCGGGTCGATCAGGCGCCGAGCTCGGCGGTGTCGATCCTGACGCCCGGGCCCATGGTCGAGCTGACCGCGGCCTTCTTGAGATATTTGCCCTTGGCGCCCGACGGCTTCGCCTTGACGATCGCGTCGACGAAGGCATCGAAATTGGCGCGCAGATCCTCGGCCGGGAAGCTGGCCTTGCCGATACCGGAATGGATGATGCCGGCCTTCTCGACGCGGAACTCGACCTGGCCGCCCTTGGCGGCCTTGACGGCCTCGGCGACGTTCATCGTCACGGTGCCGAGCTTCGGGTTCGGCATCAGGCCCTTCGGACCCAGGATCTTGCCGAGGCGGCCGACGAGACCCATCATGTCCGGGGTCGCGATGCAGCGGTCGAAATCGACCGTGCCGCCCTGGATCGTCTCGAGCAGGTCTTCGGCACCGACGACCTCGGCACCGGCGGCCTTGGCTTCGTCAGCCTTGGCGCCGCGCGCGAACACGCCGACGCGGACGTCCTTGCCCGTGCCCTTGGGCAGGGTCACGACACCGCGGACCATCTGGTCGGCGTGGCGCGGATCGACACCCAGGTTGAGCGCGATCTCGATCGTCTCGTCGAACTTCGAGGTGGCGTTGGTCTTGGCGAGCTTGATCGCCGCATCGACGTCATAAAGCTTGTTGGCGTCGACCGACGAAGCCTGGTTCTTCTGCTTCTTGCTGAGCTTGGCCATGATATCAGCCCTCCACCACTTCGAGGCCCATCGCGCGGGCGCTGCCTTCGATGATGCGGGTTGCCGCGTC
>SCUQ01000039.1 GCA_004297635.1 Rhizorhabdus sp.
CTGGCCTGTCCTTCAACGGTGTGCTCGGCGAGCGGATCTTCTGGCAGGCCGGCGGCGAGAACCGCATCGTCAAGGGCGAGGATGAGCTCAAGGTCCGGGCCGGGATCGGCTTCCGCCTCTGAGGCAATATATCCGATGGGCGAGGGAGGGGGCCTCGGCGCCTTCCCTTGCCGATCGAGGCTATGAATTTTTAATGACATCGGGCTGGATAGCCGCAATTCCGCGCGTTACACCGTCGAACGAGCATCCCGTGCCGAAGACATGGGAGCCAGTCGATTTAGGAGTGGATCGCGTTGGAGCCGACCAATATCGAGGCGCCGGATTATTTCCATAAGGTCGTCGATTGCCAATGGGCCTGCCCGGCCCACACGCCCGTCCCGGAATATATCCGCCTGATCGCCCAGGGGCGCCATGCCGACGCCTATATGGTCAACTGGAAGTCGAACGTCTTCCCCGGCATCCTCGGCCGCACCTGCGACCGGCCCTGCGAGCCGGCCTGCCGACGCGGCCGTGTCGATGAGGAGCCGGTGGCGATCTGCCGGCTGAAGCGGGTCGCCGCCGACAACAAGGGCGACGTTTCGGCACGGATGCCGAAGAGGCCCAAGACCAAGATCGGCAAGAAGATCGCCTGTATCGGCGCCGGCCCCGCCTCGATGACGGTGGCGCGCGATCTCGCTCCGCTCGGCTATGACATCACCGTCTATGATGCCGACGCCAAGGCGGGCGGTATGGTGCGCAGCCAGATTCCGCGCTTCCGCCTGCCCGAAAGCGTGATCGACGAGGAGATGGGTTTCATCACCGATCTCGGCCTGACCATGAAGCTGGGGCAGCGGGTCGACAGTCTCGCGGGCCTGCTGCGGCAGGATTATGACGCGATCTTCGTCGGCACCGGCGCGCCGCGCGGCCGCGATCTGCGGATACCGGGCCGTAAGGAGGCCGCCGCCCATATCCATATCGGCATCGAATGGCTGGCCAGTGTCTCCTTCGGCCATATCGAGAGCATCGGCAAAAGGGTGATCGTGCTTGGCGGCGGCAACACCGCGATGGATTGCTGCCGCACATCGCGGCGGCTGGGCGGCGAGGACGTCAGGGTGATCGTCCGCTCGGGCTATGACGAGATGAAGGCCTCGCCCTGGGAGAAGGAGGATGCCCAGCATGAGGGCATCCCGATCCACAATTATCTGGTGCCGAAGGCCTTCACCCATGACGGCGGCCAGCTGACCGGCGTGACCTTCGAGAAGGTCGGCCCGGTGATCGACGAGAAGGGCCGGCGGACGATGAAGCCAACCGGCGAGCCCGACGAGCATTTCGAATGCGACGAGGTGCTGATCGCGGTCGGCCAGGAGAACAGCTTTCCCTGGATCGAACGCGACATCGGCCTGGCGTTCGACGAGTGGGGGATGCCGAAGGTCGACGAGACCACCTTTCAGTCGACCAATCCCAAGGTCTTCTTCGGCGGCGACGCGGCGTTCGGGCCGAAGAACATCATCTGGGCGGTCGCTCATGGTCATGATGCCGCGATCTCGATCGACCATTTCTGTCGGGGGGTAGACCTTCGCCTCAGGCCGCCGCCAGGTGTTCAGATATCGTCGCAGAAGATGGGTATCCACGAATGGAGCTATGACAACGACATCTCGCTGGACGACCGGCAGAAGGTGCCGCTGCTGCCGCTGGCGGAAGCGCTTGGCGATGTGAAGGCGGAGGTCGAACTGGGCTTCGACGATCCGCGCGGCTGGGCGGAAACCCAACGCTGCCTGAACTGCGACGTCCAGACCGTTTTCTCCAAGCCGCTCTGCATCGAATGCGACGCCTGCGTCGATATCTGCCCCACGGACTGCATCACCTTCACCGTCAACGGCAAGGAGGAGGAGCTGCGGCCACGGCTGAAGGCGCCGGCGATGAATCTTTCCCAAGATCTCTACATCTCGTCCACCCTGCCGACCGGCCGGGTGCTGGTGAAGGACGAGGATGTCTGCCTGCATTGCGGCCTGTGTGCCGAGCGCTGCCCGACCGGGGCATGGGACATGCAGAAGACATTGCTCGAAATGACGCATGCCGGGGGGTGCATGAAATGAGCGCGCCGATCGCCGCGGTGAACGACTTCGTCGTCAAGTTCGCCAATGTCAACGGATCGGGATCGGCCTCGGCGAATGGGCTGTTCGTCAAGGCGATTCTGCGGATGGGTGTGCCGGTCAGCGCGCGCAACATCTTCCCGTCGAACATTCAGGGCCTGCCCACCTGGTATGAAATCCGCGTCAGCGGCCATGGCTGGCTGGGCCGGCGCGGCGGGGTCGACCTGATGGTCGCGATGAACCCGCAGACCTGGGATCGGGACGTCGGCGAGATCGAACCGGGCGGTTATCTGTTCTACGACAGCACCAAGCCGATGCCGGCCGACCGCTTCCGCGCCGATATCAACATCGTCGGCATCCCGCTGACCGCGCTGTGCAACGCCGCCTATGTCGAGCCGTCGAAACGCAAGGTGCTCAAGAACATCATCTATCTCGGCGCATTGACCTATCTGCTCGGCATCGAGCGGGGCGTCGTCGAGGCGCTGCTGGCCGAGGAATATGCGTCCAAGCCGGCGCTGATCCCCGCCAATATCGAGGCGCTCCAGATCGGATTCGACCATGCGAGGGCGGAGCTGAAGCCGCTCGGACTGCAGCTGCGGCGCAGCGACAAGGTCGGCAAGCGCATCTTCGTCGACGGCAACACCGCCGCCGGCCTGGGTGCGGTCTACGGCGGCGCCACGGTGTGCGCCTGGTACCCGATAACCCCATCGACTTCGCTCGCCGAGGCCTTCATCTCCTACTGTAAAAAACTGCGCCACGATTCCGAGACCGGCGAGGCG
The DNA here is from genome assembly GCA_004297635.1 of Rhizorhabdus sp. Classification (GTDB taxonomy): domain Bacteria; phylum Pseudomonadota; class Alphaproteobacteria; order Sphingomonadales; family Sphingomonadaceae; genus Rhizorhabdus. The sequence continues at coordinate 2,852 of SCUQ01000039.1, forward strand.
CGCTATGCGATCGTCCAGGCCGAGGATGAGATCGCCTCGATCGGCATCGTCACCGGCGCGGGATGGAATGGCGCGCGCGCCTTCACCTGCACCTCTGGTCCCGGCATCTCGCTGATGCAGGAGTTCATCGGCCTGAGCTATTTCGCCGAGATTCCGGCGGTGATCTTCGACGTGCAGCGCGGCGGCCCGTCCACAGGCATGCCGACGCGCACCCAGCAGTCGGACATATTGTCGGCCGCCTATGCCAGCCATGGCGATACCAAGCATGTGCTGCTGCTGCCCGAGGGACCGAACGAGTGTTTCGAGTTCGGCGCGCTTGCCTTCGATCTGGCGGACCGGCTGCAGACGATGATCTTCGTCATGCTCGATCTCGACATGGGCATGAACGAATGGCTGATCGACCCGTTCGACTGGGATCATGACCGCGTACTCGACCGCGGTAAGGTCATGACCGCCGAGATGCTGGAGGCGGGCGCCGATTTCGGGCGCTACAAGGATGTCGATGGCGACGGTATCCCCTACCGGACCTTGCCGGCGACCCATCCGTCGAAGGGCAGCTATTTCACGCGCGGCACCTCGCGCGATCCCTATGCGCGCTACAGCGAGGAGGGCGCGGTCTATGTCGACAATATGGAACGGCTGCTCCGCAAGTTCGACACCGCCAAGACGATCGTGCCCGCGCCCATCGTCCGGAACGCGCCACGCAAGACCAGCTATGGCGTGATCTATTACGGATCGACGAGCCCGGCGATGGACGAGGCGCTAGCCCAGCTGGAGGCCGAGGGGCTCGCGGTCGATGCGCTCCGCATCCGCGCCTTCCCGTTCGCGGGCGAGATCTTCGACTTCATCGCCGCGCATGATCTGGTGTTCGTCGTCGAGCAGAACAGGGACGCCCAGCTGCGCGCGCTACTGATCAACGAGGGTGGGGTCGATCCGGCCCGCCTGGTGAAGGTCCTCAACTATGACGGCTCGCCGATCACGGCGCGCTTCATCAAGGCCGAACTGGCCAAGGGCATGGATATGGCGAAGCCCAGGGCCGGGGAGATGGTGCGATGACCTATATTGCCAAGCCCGAATTCCACCATCCGTCGCTCAAGGCGAACGCATTGGGCTTCACCCGGCGCGACTATGAGGGAAAGGTTTCGACGCTCTGCGCGGGGTGCGGTCATGATTCGATCAGTGCCGCGATCGTGCAGGCCTGTTTCGAGATTGACCTGGAGCCGCATCGCCTCGCCAAGCTGTCCGGGATCGGCTGCTCGTCCAAGACTCCCGATTATTTCCTGGGGGCCAGCCATGGCTTCAACACCGTCCATGGCCGCATGCCATCGGTGCTGACCGGCGCCAATCTCGCCAATCGCGACCTGATCTATCTCGGCGTCTCGGGTGATGGCGACAGTGCCTCGATCGGCCTCGGCCAGTTTGCCCATGCGATGCGGCGGGGCGTCAACATGGCCTATATCGTCGAGAATAATGGGGTCTACGGCCTGACCAAGGGTCAGTTCTCGGCGACGGCGGACAAGGGCAGCAAATCGAAAAAGGGCGTGGTCAATTCGGACAGCGGCATCGATCTGGTCGGCCTCGCGCTCCAGCTCGGCGCCACCTTCGTCGCGCGCAGCTTTTCGGGCGACAAGGAACAGCTGGTGCCGCTCATCAAGGCGGCGCTGCGGCACAAGGGCGCGGCCTTCATCGACGTGCTCAGCCCCTGCATCGCGTTCAACAATCACAAGGGCTCGACCAAAAGCTTCGACTGGGTGCGCGAGCATAATGAGGCCGTGAACCGGCTCGACGTGATGCAGGGCCGCATGGCGGTCAGGGCGAAATATGAACCAGGGTCCCTGACCGAAGTGACCCAGCATGACGGATCGGTGCTGCTGCTCCGCAAGATAGCGGAGGATTACGACCCGACCGACCATGTCGGGGCGATCAACTATCTCCAGCAGGCGCATGCGGCGGGCGAGATCGTCACAGGCCTGCTCTATGTCGACCCGGAGGCAGAGGATCTGCACGACGCGCTCGGCACCGTGAAGCGACCATTGAACGCGCTGTCCGACGATGAACTGGTGCCCTCGGCCGCCGCGCTCGACAAGATCAACGCGGCCTTGCGCTGAGCCTTCGGGCATAGCGCGCGGCGGGGGCCGCCGTCATCGGTAAGGCAGCCAAAGCCGGCGGACGCCGATGCCGGGACGTTCGCGGCATGCGCGGCAGGCATGACAGCGGTCGCCCTGTGGGACAACTGATGTCAGATGCCGATCTTGTCCGGCTGTTTCCTGTCGCCGGCCTGCTGGCGATTGTCGCCGACCTTGCCCACATCCTTGCGCGGCTTGCCGCTCTTCGTGCGCATCGCGCTGGCCTGCGCACCCGCCAGGACCGGTCCGCACGCCGCCGCCTTGGCGTCGCCGATATCGACGAAGGCTAGCACCGCTGCCAGCGGGCTGGCGACAAGGCCCAGGCCCAGGCCCACCCCGCCGCGGGTCAACAGTTGCGGGCTGATGATGTTGATGCCGGGCTGGGCAAAATAGCCCTTGATGCCGACCGGCGACTGGCCGGAGAACAGGCTGAACTTCTTGCCGTCGGCGCGGAAGTTCATGTCGAGCGACTCGTCCTTGAAGCTGAAGCCGCCCGTCGCGGTCATCACATTCTTGTCGGTGTCGATCAGGATCGGATCGGCCGCCGCGACGCCGTCGCGCACCGTGAAGCCCAACAGGCCACAATTGATCTCGATCGGCTTTTTCAGCTTGTCCTGGATCAGCTTCTGCACGAACAGGCCGATGTCGAACTCGGCCAGCTGGACATATTGGGTCCAGAAGGTGCCCTTGGGCAGGATGATCGCGATCCGGCCATTCGAGGTGGCGAGCGAATCACGCAGCGTGTCGCCGGTTCCCTGCATCTTGATGCGGGCTTTGATCGTGCCGGTGGTGCCGGCCTGCGCGACACCGAAGCCCGCGAGCAGCTTGCTCATCGGGGTCGGCGACAGGCGGATGTCGTAATCGGTGATCACCGCCGGCACCCGCGCGTTGATGGTGATATCGGAGGCGAGTTTGCCGCCGGCGATATCGAAGCTGAGCGGGGACAGGGTCATGAGGCTCTTGTCGAGATCGAAGGTCAGGTCGACGTTCGAGATCGGGAATTTCGGATTCCGGAAATCCTTCACCTTGTACAGGATATGCGCGTCGAAATTGCGGATCGACTCCATCCGCAGCGGCGCATCGGGCAGGATGCGCGGCGTGCCGCCGGTCTGCGCGACGGCGGCCTGCGGTCCCTGAGCGGCGAGCGCCTGCGGCGCATAACCGATGAACGGGCCGACATCGATGATGTCGACCAGATTCGAATCGAACATCGCGTCGAGGAACAGCCTGTCCTTCGGGAAGCTGATCGTCATCTTGCCGTGCAGATCGCTGGCACCATAGCGGCCGTTGATCCGGGTGAAGCGCCATTCGCCGCCGGCCTTGGTCAGCTTCGAGGTGAACCAGTAGTTGCGGGTGTCAGGCGCCGCGACGCCTAGAAAGTCGAACAGCAGCCGGACGTTCGGACCGTGCACCTTCAGGTTCAAGTCCGAACCCTCGATCTGGGTCGCTGCGGGCAGGGTACCGTTCAGGTCGAGATAGGTCGGCCCGGATCTGGCGTGCATTTCGAACCGGGTACGGCCGAATGTTACCGTCGAATTGGGCGAAAGCAGCGCGCCATACATGGTGAACGGCTTGGAGCGGAGCGTGCCCGTGCCGGTGAACGGCACCTTGCCGTCGATGCGCGTGTCGCCGGCCGCGATGTCGCCAACCTTGATGTCGGT
>SCUQ01000416.1 GCA_004297635.1 Rhizorhabdus sp.
CCAGCCGCAGCGCTGGCCCTTGTTCTGCTCGTTGAGCCAGCCGATCAGCGGCTGGAAATAGGCGATCATCGCCGAACCGTCGATCTCGCGGCTGCCGGTGAAGGCTTCCAGCGCGTCGGGCCAGGGCTTGGAGGCGCCCATCGCCAGCATCGCGTCGAGCTTCCTGCCGACCTCCTTGTCGCCATAGAAGGAACAGCGGTGGAGCGGTCCCTTCCAGCCGGCCTGGTCGCAGGCCGCCTTGTAGAACTGGAACTGGAGGATGCGGGCGAGGAAATAGCGCGCATAGGGGGTGTTGCCGGGGATATGATATTTGGCGCCCGGATCGAAGGCGTCGTCGGGCCGCTCTGCCGGCGGGACGATGCCCTGATATTGCAGGCGCAGATCGGTCCAGGCCTTTTCATAATGAGCCGGCTTGATCGAACCGCTGAACACGCCCCAGCGCCACTTGTCCATCAGCAGGCCGAAGGGCAGGAAGGCGACCTTGTCCATCGCCTGGCGCAGCAACAGCCCGGTATCCTTGTCGGCGCTGGGCACCTTGGCCTGATCGAGCAGGCCGATCTTCACCAGATAGTCGGGGGTGATCGACAGCGCGACGAAATCGCCGATCGCCTCGTGGAAGCCGTCATTGGCGCCGTTCAGATACAGGTAGCTCTGCTTGTTATAGGCGCGCTGATAGTAATTATGGCCCAGCTCATGGTGGATGGTGACGAAATCGTCGGCATTCACCTTGGTGCACATCTTGATGCGCAGATCATCCTTGTTGTCGATGTCCCACGCCGAGGCATGACAGACGACCTCACGGTCGCGCGGCTTGGTGATCTGCGAACGGGTCCAGAAGCTGTCGGGCAGCGGCGCGAAGCCGAGCGAGGAGTAGAAGCCCTCGCCGGCCTTCACCATCTTCACCGGATCATAGTTCTTCGCCTTGAGCAGCTCCTCGACATCATAGCCGATGTCGCCGGCGCCCTTCGGCGCGACGATGTCATAGATATTGCCCCATTCCTGCGCCCACATATTGCCGAGCAGATCGGCGCGGATCGGACCGGTCTTCGCCTGCACCGCATCGCCATATTTCGCGTTGAGCTTGGCGCGGGTGTAGCAATGCAGCGCGTCATAGAGCGGCTTCACCTGCACCCACAGCTTGTCCATCATCTTGGCGAAGTCGTCGGCGGGCATGTCATAGCCCGCGCGCCACATCGCCCCGGTATCCTTATAGCCCAGCTCGACCGCGCCCTGGTTGGCGATCTCAACCAGCTTGGCATAGTCGGGCGCCATCGGCTTGCCGACATTGTCGTGCCAGCTCAGCCACATCTCCTTGAGCTCGGCCGGGTTGCGGTTGCTCCCCATCTCGGCCTCGATGTCGGAGCCGTTGATCTCCTTGCCGCGCAGCGTGCCCTTGCCCTTGCCATAGGCGGACTGCAGGCGCGTCGCGAGGTCGTTCAGATCCCGCGCGGCGCCGGGGGTGGACGGCGCCGGCAGGACGATGCTCTGCTTGAGCATGTCGAGTTTGCGCTTCGTGTCGTAGCTCAGCCCCTCGAGTCCGTCGAACCGCGCCGCCCCCTTGGCGAGGCGCACCTGCAGCTCGGTCATCTGGGCGCCGACCCGCGCGTTGATCGCGTCGGTGTCGTCGGTGATGTAGGTGGCGTTGATCCAGGCGGCCTGAGCCCCATAGATGCCGAGATCGTTCAGCTCCTGCTCCGCCTTGGCGACGAAGGCGTCCGCCTCCGCGACGGTCGGCGCAACGGCGGCGGCGGCGGGAGCAGGTTCGGCGGCCTTGTCCTTCTTCTTGGCGACGGCCGGCGCCGCGGCAAACAGCGTCGCGATGGCGAGCGCCGACGTGGCCGCCTTGATCGAGATCTTCATGGGGAGGTTCCTCGGATATTCATGCTGACACCATTGTCATCATGCCGCCGAGGTGCGGTCAACCCTGTGTATTAGCGGGGTGGGACGGCAGGGTCAGAACCACGCCGCCATCGCATCGCCCAGTTCGGGCAGGGTGACGGCGCTCATATGGTTGCCGGGCACCTCGCGATAGACGGCGTTGGGCAGCGCCTCGGCCAGCGCACGGGCCGAGCCATTGTCCTGATCCTCGCTGCCGGTCAGCACCAGGATCGGCAGGTCGAGATCGGCGAGCGCCGAGCGCGCGATATTCGGGAAATGGTCGAGCAGCAGCAGCAGCGCCGTGGGATCGCCCCCCGTCGTCTTCAGAAACGCCTCTGCCATCCATTCGGACGAGAATTTCTGGTGGGTGCCGGCACCTTCAAGCACCGTGCGGAAGAAATCGACCCGGCTGCCGAGGTCGAGCAACCCTTCCAGCCCCATGCCGGCGAGCATCGCCCGGCCCGGCCGCGCGCCGCGCACCAGCATCCGCGCGGTGGTGCGCCCGCCGAGCGAATAGCCGCCCAGATCATAGCCGCCAGC
>SCUQ01000417.1 GCA_004297635.1 Rhizorhabdus sp.
GGCATTGGATCATGCTCGAAAAAAGAGAAGCCCGGCCGCGCGCAAAGGACGCGCGGCCGGGAAAAGGATTACTTCTTGGCTTCGGTCGTCGAGCCGCCAGCTGCCGTGCAGGCCTCTGCCGTCATTTCCTTGAAGCCATGGCCCTTGCAGGCATTCTGGCCCTTGCAGGCATGCTCCGCGGTCTTGCAGTCGGAGCTGCCCTTGCAGCTGTTGACGCCATAGCAATGGACTTTGGCGTCCTTGCCCGATTCGGCGATCGCGGGGGCGGCATTGATGGCGGCGATCGCGATAAGGGCGGCCGAAGCAGCTGCGCCGACGCCGTTCTTGACGGTGAACATGGTGACAATCTCCCCTAGGGTTCGTGCCGGAGGTGGCACCGGTAACTACGGTGCGGCGTCCGGCATGGTTACAATAGCGCCGAAATATTTCACCACCGCAGCAGCCGTGGCCCAAGCAGCGCGCCGATTGCCGTCATCATGGCGATGCCCAGCGAATACCAGGTGAGTACGAACAGCGCCGATGTTTCCGGGCAGTGCAGGCAGTAGAGCGTCGCCGCGCTGGCCCCCGCCGCCAAACCCGCTGCCGCGCCTGCAGCTCTCAGCCGGGTGGGTGCCAGCCGGCGATAGGCCCAGAGTAGACCAATGAAAATGGGAATCGCCAGGCGCAGCACGACCCATGGACATTGCTTCCAGCTGCGCCCCAGCCACATTGCAAGCCATTGATCGGAGGGTAGCCGCGCCAGTTCGATAAGTCCGACCAATGCAAGCAGCACGATCGGGAGCCCCAGCAACCAGAGCCCTCGCACGCGGATCGGCTCCGGTCGCGCCAATTGTATCGTCGCCGCGATCGCAACGGCGCTGAGCGACGCTGCATAGGCCCATTTCATCCAGAAGCTCTGACTATGCAGCACAAGACTGAAATTGGGGCGAAAGCCGAGCCACGCCCCGATCAGCATGGTCGTCACCAGTCCACCCATTGCGAGACCCGCAGCGACACGCAGGCCGACCGCATTACGTGGTACCGGCCGAAGATCGGCCGCCAGCGAACGTATCAGGGCGTCGGTGGTCATCATGCCTGCCCCCGCACACGCGCCGTCAGGGCCTTGAGGCCGCGATGGACGGAAACCTTGACGTCGGATTCGCCTATCCGCGCGCTCGAAGCCGCCTCGGAGATGCTTAGCCCATCGAGCCGCGTGTCGCGGATTGCGTCGGCCTGCTTCGGTGGCAGCGTATGGAGCAGCCGTGCGACGTCCATGCGCGCGATACTGGCATCCTCGAAGCCTTCGACGACCAGAATATCGGCGACATCGTCGATCGAGCAGGATTGCCGCCGCCGCCGAAAATGATCGATCATCTTGTAGCGCGCGATGGCGAACAGCCACACCGCGAACGGGCGTTCGGGATCATAAGTGCCGCGGCGCGTGTGTATGGCAATCAGCGTTTCCTGCACGAGATCCTCGACATCCTCCGCGGCATCGCGAACGCGACGCCGGTAAAAAGCGTGGAGCATGGGCACGAGCGCGGTGAGCAGCGCGGCGTGGGCGCCGGCGTCGCCCTTGAGGCCGCCGATCATCCAGGCTCGCAACTGATCCTCGCTCGCTCGCATATGCGCTCCCCTGGACACGCATTCGGCAGATCCCACCGGAAGGTTACAGGAAGATCGACAGGGACACAGAAATATTTTCGTGATGGTGGCTGTAACGATCCGCCCGGATGCCTCGAACTTCCAGCCGTGACCCCGCTTCGACGCCTCTACGGGTCGCAACGACATTGCACAGGAGAAACCATGACCATCACCACCACCCATGCCGCCATTGCCGCCAGCCTGGCGCTCGCACTTGCCACCGGTACCGCCCACGCCGCCGACTCCGCCGCGAAGAAGACCGAGAAATGCTATGGTGTCGCCCTCGCCGGCAAGAATGACTGCGCGGCTGGCGCCGGCACCAGCTGCGCCGGCACCTCGAAGGTCGATTATCAGGGCAATAGCTGGAAGCTCGTGCCCGCTGGCAGCTGCACCACGATCAAGACTCCCAAGGGTCCCGGATCGCTCACCCCCAAGAAGGCCTGACGCCTCATTCCTCCGCGCGCGTCACATATCGCCACGCGCGGAGGAATTGTCCGGAGAGATGCCATGAAGCCCCTCGCCCTCTACCGCAGCGCGGCCCGCCTCGCCGAACGGCTGCTGCCCGAATCGCTGCTACTGCTCGTCGCCCGGCTCGGGGTCGCCTCGATCTTCTTCCTGTCGGGCCGGACCAAGGTCGACGGCGTTCTGACGATCACCGATACGACCTATGAACTGTTCCGCACCGAATATGCCCTGCCTTTCGCTCCGCCCGAGATCGCAGCACATGCCGCGACCTATGCGGAGCATTTTTTCCCGATATTGCTCGTACTGGGGCTTGCCACCCGTCCCGCAGCCCTCGCGCTGCTCGGCATGACGATCGTTATCGAGGTCTTCGTCTATCCCGACGCCTGGCCGACCCATCTGAGCTGGGCGGGCCTGCTGCTGCCGCTGATCGCCAAGGGCGGCGGCGACTGGTCGCTCGATCGCCTGATCAAGCGTGCGCTGAAGGCGGGAGATTGACGCCATGGCTTCGCGCGAAACCGCGCGGCCCCGCCCAAGGGTCGTCATTATCGGAGCCGGCTTCGCCGGTCTCTCCGCCGCGCGTGAGCTGGCCCGGCACGATGTCGATATCGTCCTGATCGACAAGCAGAACCATCATCTCTTCCAGCCGCTCCTGTATCAGGTCGCGACCGCCGGATTGTCGCCGGCCGACATCGCCCAGCCGATCCGCTCGATCGTCAGGAAGCAGCCCCGTACCCAGGTGCTGCTGGACAGCGTCGAGGGAATCGACAAGGCGGCCCGCAGCATTCGACTCGCGAGCGGCGCTATGCTCGATTATGACGCGCTGCTCATCGCCACCGGCGCCCGCCACAGCTATTTCGGTGCGGGCTGGGCGGACCGTGCGCCGGGGATCAAGACCATCGACGATGCCATCAGCGTGCGCCGTACAATCCTGCTTGCGCTCGAACGCGCCGAAACCAGCCGGCAGGAACATCTTGCGGAGCGCGTGGAATATCTAACCTTCGTCGTGGTGGGCGGCGGACCCACGGGCGTCGAAATGGCGGGGGCCATCGCGGAGCTGACGCGCGCCGCTGCCGAAGCGGAGTTTCCCCATATTACCCGCCACTGCGTGCGGATCATCCTGGTCCAGTCCGAACAGCGCCTGTTGCCGAGCTTTCCCGCGTCGCTGGGTGGCGCCGCGCAGCGCGCGCTCGAGGCGCTTGGCGTGCAGGTCCGCCTTGGCTGCCGGGTAACGGCGATCGACGATGATGGCGTTATCATCGGGGATCAGCGTATCGCCGCCATCACCGTCATCTGGGCCGCCGGCGTCTCCGCCTCGCCCGCCGCTACATGGCTCGATGCCACCGCCGATCGCGCCGGGCGCGTCATCGTCGGGGCGGATCTCACCGTTCCGGGTCACCCCGACATCTTCGTATGCGGGGACACTGCAGCCGTTATCGATGCGAGCGGCAAATCCGTGCCCGGTATCGCCCCCGCGGCCAAACAGATGGGTCGCCATGCCGCCCGTACCGCCGTCGCCCGTCTGCTTGGCAAACAGTCGCCCGGCGCGTTCCGCTACCAGGGTTTCGGGAACCTCGCCACGATCGGCCGCAAATATGCCGTGGTCGATTTCGGATGGCTCCGGCTATCGGGTTTGCTCGCCTGGCTGCTCTGGTCCGCCGCGCACATCTATTTCCTGATCGGTTTCCGGAACAGGCTGATTGTATGCGCGAACTGGGCCTGGAACTATGTCACCTTTGATCGGGGGGCACGGCTCATTACCGGCATTGATCGCCGGGTGTAGAAGGGGGCGGCGGCAAGCGCCGCCCCGACGCCACGGTCAGATCCTGCCCAGCAGCACCAGTACCAATAGGATAACCAGGATCAGCCCCAGTCCACCCGACGGCCCATAGCCCCAATTGCGGCTATGCCCCCAGGTCGGCAACGCGCCGATCAGCAGCAGGATCAGGACGATCAGAAGGATTGTTCCAAGCATGCGCGACTCCCTGTTATGGACTCCCGTAACAATTGGTGTGGCGAGCCGTTCCGTACACGCCGCTTAAGTGCAGGCCCGTAGTGGCTTCGGCTGCCAGATTAAGGCATCGCCATTTGAAGCCGCCGGCCTGTTGTAGAGTTGGGATGCGTACGAAATGGGCCAGAATATTGCCGACCATGACCGACCTGTCATCCTTGTCGTCGAGGATGAGATGTTCGTTCGGATGATGGCCGTGGATGCCATCGAGGACGCCGGTTACGCGACAGTCGAAGCCGAGGACGCCGATCGCGCGATCACGGTGCTCGGAGAACGTCAGGACATAGCGGTCGTCTTCACCGATATCCGGATGCCCGGCCAGCTCGACGGTCTGGCGCTTGCCCGGCGCGTGCGAACGTGCTGGCCGGATATGCCCCTGATCCTTACCTCCGGACACCTCTTCCAGGACGATCGTGACATTCCCCTGGCAACCCGTTTCCTGCAAAAGCCCTATCGCGCCGCCGCGTTGATCGGTGAGCTGGACCGGCTGCTTGGGCGTGCTTGAAACCGCCCGCCTGCCTCTGCGTTAGAAGCGATATGAGTTCGACCATCGAAGAAGCAAGATTGTTGGTGGAGGCGGTGCGCACAGCCGCTCGTCGGCATGCGATGAGCTGGGGTGAATTGGTCCCCGACGCGCTGACCGTAAATACCGCCGCCGAGGCCGCTGAAGAAGCGGCATATGCCGAAATGGCGGTCGCGAAACGGGCGTTGCGCGACCATATTTGTGCGACCTACGGGATCAGCCTGCCCGAACTGGGCAGCTTGGCAATGTTGTGACAAGGGCAACCGCGTCACGGCCTGCGCTGCCAGACGGCCCACGCTAGTGTAGCCGACCGCACAGAGGAACCTCACGCGTTTGCAGAGGTTGTGCTGCCGAGCCGGAAAGCCCCCCCTCTACCCTCGGCTCAGGAGAGTGGCGACCCGCCGGACCACGGCCCGGCGGGTCCCCTTTGGGCTCGCGATCACGATAAAAATCATCTACACCGGACGGAGGGTACAATTCCGCGCATATCGGGGGCGGTTTGTGCTTGAGCCGTGCCCCGCCCCGCCGTCCTCCAGGGCGGGGCGTCACGGCCGACAATCCTGTCTGATGGGGGTATCCGTGCCAGCTTCGCCGCCCAGCGCACGCACGCGTGTCAAGCGTGTCCATGAGCGCGCCACATATGAGCGCGACGCTCTATATGACGTCCTGGACGCCGGTATGCTCTGCCATGTCGGCTATGTCTTCGATGGATATCCGGTGGTCACGCCGACGCTGTACTGGCGTGAGGGCGACGCGATCTACTGGCACGGATCGAGCGCCAGCCGCGCACTACGCGCAAGCCAGGATCTCGAGGTCTGCCTGACAGTCACCCATCTCGACGGACTGGTGCTCGCACGCTCGGCTTTTCATCATTCCGCCAACTACCGATCAGCGATGATCTTCGGCACCGCGCATATCGTAACCGGCGATGCGGAAAAGCTGGCCCGCCTCGAAGCGATGATGGATAGGCTTTGCCCAGACCGCTGGGGAGCGTTGAGGCCGGTATCGGCAAAGGAGTTGAAGGCGACACATATCCTTTGGATGCCGCTCGACGAAGCCTCGGTGAAAATCCGCAGCGGCGCGCCCGTCGACGACGAAGCGGATATGGCGGACGATGTCTGGGCAGGCGTCGTCCCCTTCGCCCTCGGCTTCGGCCAGCCCGAGCCGGACGATGTGACGCGCGCTGCGGGGCGCGTCGCGCCGGCTGTCACGGGCCGCCTCACCCGCAGGTCATGACCGCGCACCTGCTCGACCGTCCGATATGGAACGCGCTTGCGGGCCGGCATGCGGGCTTTGCCCTGGGTAATATGCTGGCGCGGCGCTACCGAGCCGATATCAGCCCCTTTGCCGCGGCGCGCGATGACAGCCCGGAGGCACTGTCCGCACTGAAAGGCCTACTGCCCGGGGAGGGCGGGCTGGTCCTGCTCGAGGCGAGGGATATACCGATACCGCCCGGCACGATCGTCGAAAAACGGTCGACCGGCGTGCAGATGATTGCAGGACGATTGCCGCCCCCCATAGCGGACGATCGCGTCGTGGCGCTCGACGGTGCAGACGCTACCGAAATGCTGGCGCTCGCAACCCTGACCGAGCCTGGCCCGTTTCTGGCGCATACCTATGCGTTCGGCGGCTTCATCGGCATCCGTATCGATGGCCGGCTGGCTGCGATGGCAGGCGAACGCCTGAAACCCGACGGCTTCGCGGAGGTCAGCGGCGTATGTACACATCCCGACTTCCGGGGCCGCGGTCTTGCCGGACGTCTGTCGGCGATCGTCGCCAGCCGTATCGCCGCACGCGGCGAGACGCCTTTCCTCCACGCCTATGCCACGAATAGCGCAGCGATACGCCTCTACGAGGCCTTGGGATTCCGAGTCCGGACCGAAGTGACGGTGATCGTGCTGCGCCGAAGCTAACGGCCCGGCGTCAGCCGCAGCAGACGCCCATCCTTGCCATCTTCCAGTATATAGACCGCACCATCGGGCGACTGATCGACGGCACGAATGCGTTTGCCCATGTCATATCGCGCATCCTCCCGCGCAGCGCCTTCGTCCAGCGCAACCAGGGCCAGCATCTTACCCGATAACGCGCCGACCAACGCCTTGCCCTGCCACTGCGGGAAGAGGCTGCCCGAATAGACGAGCAGGCTGGACGGCGAGATCGAGGGATTCCAGCTCACCCTGGGCGCCTCGAAATCGGGGCGGGTCGGATGGTCGGGTATCGGCTTGCCGTCATAATGGTCGCCATTGGAGACCAACGGCCAACCATAATTGCGTCCGGGCAGGATGAGGTTGATCTCGTCACCGCCTTTTGGTCCCATCTCCGCATCCCAGAGCCGACCCTGTCCGTCAAAGGCAAGGCCGAGCGGATTGCGGTGACCATAGGTCCACACCGCCGCATCGAACCCCTTGCCCGCGAGCGGATTGCCGGGCGCCGGCTTGCCATCCATGGTCAGCCGGACGATCTTGCCCAGCACGCCTTCACGCTCCTGCGCCGGCATGAACTTCTGCCGTTCGCCCATAGCGAAAAACAGGAAGCCATCGGACGAGAACGCAATTCGCCCTGCATAATGGCCGCCACTCTTCGGGGGATGGGCGGCATAGAGTGTCTTCACATCCTCAAGCCGGGCACCGTCGAACCCTCCCGCCAGCCTGCCCCGCGCCAGCACGATGCCGTTTGGCGATCCCGGTGTCGAATAGCTGAAATATACCAGGCGGTTGTCCGCGAAATCGGGGTGCGCAACCACCTCACCGAGTGCGCCCTGCCCTGCGGCTCCAACGGCCGGGACACCTGCAATCGCTATGCGCTGCCGGCCATCGGCCGACACCAGTAGCATCCGGCCCTTCTTTTCGGTGACGAGCATCCTTCCATCGGGCAGGAAGGTAAGCGCCCAGGGATCTTCGAAGGTCGCGATCTCGACCGCCTTGAACGGCTTTTCGGCAAAGGGACGATCCCCGGTGATCGGCGCCTGCTCCGCCAGAGCCGGAACTGCCAGGATAAGCCCGATAGCGGTTGCGAGATGGCGCATGATGTCAAACTCCCTGAATTCCGAAGCTCAACGTTGCAGGCCGCGAGCGGTTTCGTTCACCCTATCGACCTGAGGCCGCTCAGCATCATCGTAGCCGGCCCCTCGCCCGGAAGCAGAACGATAGCGTCATAGCCATTCACGATCTCGCGAAAGGCCGTCGATTCCACCTCCTTCAGCGGTGCCCGCAGCCAGCGCTGCAGCGGTCGCAAAGCGCGCAGGTCCACCACGGTCGGTACTAAAGGCACCTCGGCGGGAAGCATCACGCGGAGTTCGGCGGGAATGTCGCCATAGCCCGTGCCGATCAACGGCACGATCAGAAGCCCATAAGCTTCACGCCCGTTCGCGATAGCGAATTCGTGTGCGAAATTGCCGATGGGAAAAGCCTGGGTCGGGTTCTTGCCACGAAACATATGGTTCGACCCGAATTTGAACATGGCTTTCGGCAGCGCGCCATCGCCTGCCATATGTCGGTAGCAGCGCATGAACAGCCGCTTGAACCAGTCCTCACGCACCGTATTGTTGAACAGGCCGACTGGCTCACCCGCTTCTGCTCGCCGATAATAGCCGAATATTTCGGCGGACCGGATCAGGCCGAGCAGCATCTCATCGGCGCGCGATCCTGGCTGCGCGCCATAGATGGACCGTAGCCTTTCGAGACGCTCCAAGGTGCCCGGCGCGATCAGGAAGTTGACACTATAGGTGGGTTCGGAATCGAGCTTGAGGGCCAAGGCATGCAGCGCCTCCACCTCGTTCCGCACCTCGGATCGCGGGGCCATGCGGGCGAGGTCCTCAAGATAGCGCGGCGCCCCCACCGCCTGTTCGATCCCGCAAATGGCCATCGGCCCCCGGTCGAGCTTTCCAGCCAGCGCAAGCAGGCCGATATCCTGATCCGATCCGAACTCGAACGATCCGGGATATCGCCTCACCCATTTACCTATTTTCTTAGCATCGCCGCGGCGCTCAGGCGCCAGCACATCTTCCATCGCATAGAGATCCTGCTCGACGACGAGATGGCGGAAGCCGTGCCGTGCGTGCAGCATACCATAGAGCGCGGCGGCAAAGCGCGGCGTTTCGCGCAGATAATAATCCTCGCCGAGCAGCACGAACTGGCTGTTCGCGGTCGCGCTTTCGATGAACGCGCCCCCCGGACCGGAGAGGCCACCGTCGGCGTCATAGGTGAAAGGCCGGCTGCTGGCGGCGATCTTTGCCGGCAGATCGACCTTCGGGATATCGGCGGCAATCCCCGGTGCGGCGAGGATCGCCACCGCCAGCAGAAAAGCTTCAGGCCCGAAAATGCGCATATGCCGCCCCATCTGTATTATTCATGTAATACAGATGGGGCGGGAGGGTCAATGATGACGGGGATCAGTTCCGGGCGTCGCTCTGACGGAGCGAGCGAGACGTCTCGCGGCTGTCAGCCGGCGGAATATTGGTGATGGTTGCCGCATATTCGGCGAACAGCACGAACACCCAGATTTCGACACCTTTCCAGTCGCCGCTGATCACGCCTCCAAAAACGTCCAGCAGCAGGAAGGCGAGCGCCATCATCCGGAACCAGCGCATGCTGAACGCGGGCATGTCGGCGCGGAAGGATGCCGTGAACATCATGAACAGGCTGAACAGGCCGGCGATGACCTGCGAGGCCAATGAGGTGGCAATACGAAGCTGGTCGAGCGCCGTAATGAACCAGAACAGACGGGACACGGCATATTGGCTCTGCCGCGTCAGCTGGCAGACCTTGATGATCGGCGGAACGAAC
>SCUQ01000040.1 GCA_004297635.1 Rhizorhabdus sp.
CGCCAGCCGGCGCCCTGCTCGAAGAAACGGATAGGGTGGCCATGGGCGTCGATCGTCTTGAGGCCGGGGACGTCGAAGCGGTGCAGCGGGGCGTTCATCGATAGACTCCTTATGCAGCGCGCAGCTGAGCATTTTCGCGTTCGAGGTCGCGCGCCCAGGAGGCGAGGCCGAAGCGGCGGACGTCGACCTGGCGCCAGAACAGGCCTGGATCGCGCTGCCAAAGCGGGAAATGCGCCAGCGCGTTGGCGCATTGCGAGCCCATGTCGATCACTTCGGCCAGTTCCTGCAGATAGAAGGGCAGGGGCTCGCCATCGGCTCCCATCTGCTGATCATGCGGAAAAGCCGCCGCCTTGAGGGCTGTGTCGGCGCCGTGGCGGAAGCAGGCCAAAGCCGTTTGCGGATCGCCATCGGCGAGATGAATGCGCGCTTCGTAGAAGGAGGCCGCAATGGTCTTGGTCGCCAGCAGTGGCGAGAAATCGGCCCAATCGGCTTGGGCGGCCTCGCGATACCAGCGCTTGGCGGCCTCGCGATCCTCGATCAGCTCGTTGAGGCGCCCCGCCAAAAAGGCGAGCGAGATCCGCCAGCGGCGGACATGGACAGGCGTATCGTCCGCCATGGGCCGGCCCGCATAGCCATGGATCATCGGTAGCACCGCCATCGCCAGATCGGGGCGGCGCATTTCAAGGATACGATAGCCGAGCACGGCGATGGCGGCGCCACGATCGGCCGACTCCTCGCGCGAATCCTCGATCACGCATTCGGCCAGGCGGGCCAGCTTGACCTCATGTGTCAGCCTTTCGCCCATCTGCACCATCGAGCGATACAGCCAGGGATTGTCATAGGCAGCGCCGAAATCGACCAGCCCGGGAAGCGGTCCTTTCGCGGCCGGAAAGGCGGGATTGTCATAGCCCCCGGGCTGCCCCGCCCCGACCAGCGGGTTGGCCGAGGCGACCATTATCAGCCAGTCGGTAGCGGCCGGCTGTTCCGCCTCGACCGCGAAGATCGCGTGGGGTCCTGCGGAATTGGGGCTGACCGCAATCTGTACATAGCGCGTCTCGGGCAGGAAGTGCTCGGACATGGCATCGCTGAAGCCGTCCCAGCTATCCGGCCGATCGGCCTCGCCGCGGCCCTGCTTCCAGCCGATCACGACGCGGCCGTCATGTTTCAACACGCGGCTGTAGTCGTCGAGCCGCGAAGCCCAGTCGGTTTTCACGGCCGGCTCGAACGCGACGATCAGGTCGATCGACTGATCGGCGAGGCGAGCCAGTCCGGCGTCCACGGTCTCGCCCCCTCCGTGCCGTTGCCCTTTGTCCTTGGCCACTCGCACCGTCGATCCGGCACGGGACAGCGCCATTATGATCGCTGCGCCATCGGTCGAGCCCGCGCCGTCGACAAGGACGCGGTCGCCCGGACGGACATGGTTAGCCGCAGCCGCATAGCGCGCGATAAGGGCGTCGGCTTCGACACCCCTCTGCAACAGAGACCCCTTGTGCTTGGCGCGTTGCCAAAGGCTGGCGCCTGGCAGCATGTCTGCCGTCCAGCACGAATAGTCTCCGGTCGTCATGCCACCAGGATGTCGCTGCCAGCCCGCGTCGAACAGGGTGCGTTCAAGCGTGCGGCGATCCTGACCCGCGCTCTGCAGCACCAGCAGGTCCATCTGCCGGAAAGGGCGGAGGGCCCTGGCGAAATCACTACCGGTGATGGCGTCGGTCCAGGCAAGGAAACCGGCTGTCGTGCCGCGATGTTTCATCGGTGCTCCGCCCGCTTCGGGCACGTCCACCGGCTCGCATCCCATCAGCGCCAGCTCGCGGGCCAGCTCGGCATGAGCGGTTCGGTCCAGTGCGATGCGACACGGACCGAGCCGCTGGACGATGGCGCTGGCATTCTGGATCGACACTCGCTTCTCCGCGGATTTTGATGCGCGCCGGTCCGGAACCCGGCCCGCGCGGCATCTGTTTCCTCTTGCATGCCGGAATAGGTGCAAAGCGTTGAGGGTTGGTTAACCATGTTCTGGAGGGCGTTGCGGTCGGCCATTGCCGCTTATGGGGACAGGCCCTAAGCGTGCGGTGATGGAGGATGCGCCCAAACGCTTGTCCCGACCTGCGCTCGCAGCCGGAATAGGGGGACTGCTGCTGGCTGGCGGCGCAGCGTGGCTGTGGATCGAACGGACGCCGATCGCGGCTTCTTACATCGATGACGCGCTGACGGCGCGTGGCATCTCGGCCAGCTACAAGCTCGCCCATGTCGGATTTCGGACCCAGCGCATCGAGGCGATCCGGATCGGCGATCCGGCCAATCCCGATCTCACCGCCGACTGGGCCGAGGTTGAACTTGCGGTCGGCCTGACCGGCGTCAGCGTTCGCACGGTCGATGCCGGCGGCGTGCGGCTGCGCGGCCGGCTTGTCGATGGACGCCTCTCGCTGGGTGCGCTCGACCGGATGATGCCCGAAAGCGGTGGCGATCGGCCCTTCGCACTTCCCGACATCGGCCTGACGGCACGGGCCATCCGCTTTGATCTGGCTATGCCGCAGGGATTGGTGAGCGCGACGATCGACGGCCGCGGCAACCTGAAGGACGGATTTCGGGGTGTGATCGCGCTGGGCGCAGATCGGCTGACTAGCGGCGGCTGCGCCGCATCGGCGCTGGCGGCCCGGATAGCCATACGGATGGAAAATGGCCGGCCTTTCGCCAATGGCCCCATGTCCGCACGCCGCATCGATTGTCCACAGGCAAGGCTGATCGCTCCGAAGCTGGCCGTCGATGTCCGCGGGGATGGCGATTTCGCTCGATGGCGGGGGACGTTGTCGCTGCGCGATGCTAGTCTGATCTCCGTGGTGCAGGCAGCGCGGCTGTCGGGCAACGTCGATTTCGATCTTTCCGCAACGCGTCTGAATGGCAGGATAGGTCTCGGTGCGGATCAATTGCGCTACGCCGGTTCGGTCGCTGAGCGGCTGTCGTTGACCGCATCCGTGCAGGCGGATCCAAGCAACGGCACGGCAACGGCCAGCGGCGATATGCGCCTGATCGGAGCGCGGCCCGATGCGACGATGGTCGATCGCACAGCACGGCAGCTTGCCTCGACGGAAGGCCTGCCGATGGGGCCTGTCCTCGCCGCCTGGGGACAGGCGCTCCGCCGGGCCGCACGCAGGGTCGATGGAACGGTCGCCTTTGCGGTCAACCAGACGCCGGCCTCTGGCGGGGTGCGGATCGACCGGATCGATATGAGAGCGGCGGGCGGCGGGCGGTTGCTGGCTCGTTCCGAAGGGGCCGAAGGGCTAGGCTGGCGCTGGCCGCAGGGCGGCGCAGTCGCCAACGCCAGCGTCGAGCTGTCGGGCGGCGGGTTGCCGCGGCTGTCGATGAGCCTGCGGCAGGCCGTGCCTGGCGCTCCTCTCAGCGGATCGGCCACGATAGCGCCCTATCGAGTAAGCGGTGCGCGACTGGCCTTTGCGCCGATAACGTTCCAAGCCGGCCCGCGAGGGGAGACGCAGCTCTCCTCGCGGATCACGATGGACGGGCCGCTCGCGGATGGCCGGATCGAGGGGTTGGATCTGCCGATCAGGCTGGTGATCGGCGCCAACGGCAGTTTCCTTCTCAATCCGGGCTGCGCGCCGCTCGGGTTCGACCGGTTGTCCATAGCCGGGACGGTGATCTCCCGGGCCAGCCTGCCGCTATGCCCGATACAGGGGGCGCTGATCGGACGAACGGCCGCCGGCTCCCTCTATGGCGGCGCGCGGATCAGGGGACCGCGCCTGCGGGGGCGGGTCGGGGATCAGCCGCTGACGATGATCGCCCGCTCGCTCGATGTCGCGGTGGCGCGGCCGGGTTTCCGGCTGGATACCCTGGCGATCCGGCTGGGCGATCCGGCCGCGCCCACGCGCCTCGATGTCGCCTCGCTCGAAGGGCAGGTCGGCGCGCAAGGGTTATCGGGGCGGTTTGCGGAAACATCGGGCAAACTCGCTGCGGTCCCTCTCCTGATATCCGGCGCTTCCGGGCGCTGGGCGCTCGCGGATGGCCGTCTGATGCTGGAAGGTGGAATCAAGGTGGATGATGCCGAGCTTCTGGCTCCGCGCTTCCACCAACTCGTTTCCGACGATGTCCGCCTCTCGCTGCTGGCTGGTCGCATCGCCGCCGCGGCGACCCTGCGCGAGCCGCGTTCGGGCCGGGCGGTCTCCCGTGTTGCCATCCGCCACGATCTGTCCCGCAGCGTTGGGGATGCCGTACTGGATGTGGACGCACTGCGTTTTGACAAGGGGCTCCAACCCGAAGCTGTCACGCCGCTGACCCTCGGCATGATCGCCAATGTGTATGGTGCGGTCGCGGGGCAGGGCCGGATACGCTGGTCCGGCGGCAATGTGACGAGCGATGGTGATTTCCGGACCGACGGCATCAACCTCGCAGCGGCCTTCGGACCCGTGACCGGCCTGAAAGGCAACATCCATTTCACGGACCTGCTGGGACTGGTCACCGCGCCCGACCAGACGGTGACGATCGCCGAGGTCAATCCTGGCGTCGCGGTTACGGACGGGGTGATCCGCTACCATATTCTGCCCGAACATAAATTGTCGGTAGTCGAGGGCCGCTGGCCGTTCGCGGGCGGCACATTGACCCTGGAGCCGACCGTGCTCGACATGGGGCAACCGGTCGCGCGGCGGCTTACCTTCCGGATCGTCGGGCTCGACGCCGCCACCTTCGTCCAGCAGCTCGAATTCAAGAATCTCGCGGTTACCGGAAAGTTCGACGGCGTGCTGCCGATCATCTTCGATGCCCAGGGCGGGCGCATCGAAAATGGCGTTCTCAGCGTCCGGCCGGGCGGCGGCACGCTTTCCTATGTCGGGGACGTCACCAACGCCAATCTCGGCCGTATCGCGCGGATCGCCTTCGATGCGCTCAAGTCGATGCGGTACCAGCGGCTGACGATCGACCTGAACGGCAGTCTGGATGGAGAAATCGTCAGCAAGGTGCGCTTCGACGGTACCAACGATAACCCGCAGGAAACCGCCAAACGCGGCGGCATCGTCGGGCGGCTGCTGGCCCCGGTCACGCGTCTGCCCTTCCGCTTCAATATCACCATCACGGCGCCGTTCCGCGGCCTTGTCAATTCCGCGCAGACCTTCGTCGACCCGTCGATCGTGCTGCGCAACACCGCCGCCGGCGCCGTGCAGCCGGGGCCGGCGCCCATTCAGCCCCAGTAAAGCGAGGCCATGCGATGAACATCCCGACATTGACGATGAAGCGTTGCGGTGCGAGCGTCTGCCCATGACGAGGATGATGCTCAAGCCGATCGGTGCTCTGGTTCCCGCGATGCTGATCGCTTCCGGCCTGCTTTTGGCCGGCTGCATCCAGATCGCTGCACCCGACAAGCCGATCGAGATCAACCTGAACGTCAACGTCAAGCAGGAGGTGGTCGTCCGGCTTCAGAAGGACGCCGACGATTTCATCGCCAACAATCCGGAGCTGTTTCCGAAATGATGCGCATGACCCATATCCTGATGACCGCTGCGGCGCTTGCCGTTGCCGGTTCTCCCGCGCGTGCCGCCGACCCGATCGTCGAACAGGCGCTGTCTGCCGGTACCATCGGTGAACAGTGGGACGGCTATCTCGGTTTCGTCTCGGCGCCTTCGGGCGACCTGAAATCGGCGGTCGATGCGATCAACATCAAGCGCCGCGCCGGCTACACCCAGATTGCCGCCGCGCGTAACGTGACGGTCGATCAATTTGCCCAGACCACCGCATGTTCCACCTTGCGTGCGGTCAAGCCTGGCCAGGCCTATAAGCTGAAGGACGGCGGCTGGCAGCGGCGATCCGGCTCGGAATCGATCACCCCGGATTATTGCGGCTAGTTTTCGGCCGTCGTCAAAGGGCAGCGGCCCGGCGTTGGTCCGGTACGCCGGGCGGGAGCTTGTCCGGGAAGGGATGGCGAGGGCGCCGATATCGTTGACGGCACCTCAGGCCCGATCAAACGACGTTGACTCATCGGACCCCCGTTCCTAAAGGGGCCTCGCTTTGGCGGGGTCGCTCGTCGGCGTGGCGCCACCTTCCG
>SCUQ01000418.1 GCA_004297635.1 Rhizorhabdus sp.
GACAAGTGGAACCAACGTTCGCTAGGCGGGTGCGTCTATCATGTCGCGCATCCGGGGGGACGCAATTATGACACCATCCCGATCAACGATCTCGAAGCCGAGGCCCGCCGCCGGGCACGGTTCCAGGACCATGGCCATACGCCGGGCGCTGTGACGATTCCGATGACAGAGCGGCCCAGCGAGTTTCCCGTGACACTCGATCTGCGCGCGCCACCGACTTGGTAGATGCTGCCATGCAGGGGGACATGACGGCCGAATTGCCTGGAATGCCAAGCTTGGGGGAAGGCTGGCTGCACTCCTATATCGCGAAGGCCGGCACGGCGGATGCACTGCGCGGCGATGTCGGGCGCGGCGCGAAATGGTGGCATGCGCTGTTCGAAGGGGTCGGCCGCGCTACCGAGGGCCGGCTGGATCTGCTCCAGCAGCGCATGGCGCGGCAGGTGCAGGAACTGGGCACCGCCTTCCGCCTGCCCGGTGAGGAGCGCGAGCGGCCTTGGCCGGTCTCCGCGATGCCGCTGCTGATCGGCGAGGATGACTGGGCGAACATTGCCGCAGGCGTGGCGCAGCGCGCTGAACTGCTCGAACGGCTGCTCGACGATATTTTCGGTGAACAGCGGCTCGTCGCCGCCGGGGCGTTGCCGGCGGCGCTGATCACCGGCAGTCGCGCCTATTGGCGATCGCAGATCGGCGTCAAGCCGCCGGGCGGTCATCGCCTCCACATCTATGCCGCCGATCTCGGTCGGGATCCCAGCGGGGAGTGGCGGGTACTCGACGATCATGTCCGCGCGCCCGTCGGTGCCGGCTATGCGCTGGAGAACCGACTCGCCTCGACCCGCCTGATGGGCGGACTTCAGACCAAGCTGCATGTCGAGCGGCTGGCGCCCTTCTTCTCGGCGTTCCGGGAAGGGCTTGCGGCGGTCTGCCGCCGGTCCGATCCGCGCATCGGCCTGCTGACGCCGGGCCGTTATAATCAGAGCTATGCCGAACAGGCGCATCTCGCGCGCTATCTGGGCCTGCTGCTGGTCGAGGGAAACGACCTCGCGGTGCGCGAGGATGGGCTGTTCGTCCGGACGATCGAGGGGCTCAAGCGGATCGATGCTCTGTGGCGGCGCATCGATTCCCGGCTGCTCGATCCGCTCGCCTTCGACGCCACGTCGGCGATCGGCGTGCCCGGCCTGATGGATGCGATGGCGGCGGGACAGGCCGTGATCGCCAATGCGCCGGGCGCGGGCGTCGTCGAATCGACGGCCATCGCGGCCTTCCTGCCCAAGCTGGCGCACCGGCTGATGGGCGAGAATCTGTTGCTTCCCAATATCGCTACCTGGTGGTGCGGACAGGATGGGCCGCGCGCTCAGGTCGAGGCACGGCTGGATGAGCTGCTGATCGCCCCGGCCTTTTCGGAGGCACCGATCGGCCTGCCGCGCGGCAGGCCGGCGCTCGCGGCCAACCTGACCGACGTCGAGCGCGCGGCATTGCTCGCCGACATGCACCGCCGGCCGATGGACTATGTCGCGATGGAGGACGTCCATCTGTCCACCACCCCCGCGGTGCTGGATGGCCAGCTGGTGCCGCGTCCCTTCACGGTGCGTGTCTTCGCGGCAAGGGACGGCGAGGGGCGCTGGACGGTAATGCCCGGGGGCTTCGCACGGATCGGCGACGATTCCGACGCCCGTGTCACGGTGATGGGAGAGGGGGCTTTCTCCGCCGATGTCTGCGTGGTCGGCTCCCGGGCGGTCGAACCGGTATCGCTGCTGCCCCAGAAGGTACCGATCCGGCGCAATCCGGGGACGCTGCCAAGCCGGGCCGCCGACAATCTGTACTGGCTCGGCCGCTATCTCGAGCGCGGCGAGGCGACCTTGCGGCTCGTGCGTGCGACGCTGGGTGGATCGATCGTCGCCGATGGCGGCGCCGCGCTCTTCCCGCTGACGCTCGACCGGCTGGGCACGATGCTGATCTCCTCCGGGGCGGTAGCGTCCGAACCCGACGAGGACGAGGAGGATGAAGACGCTCCCGAGCACAGCTATGGCGCGACGCATGATCTGCGCGAGATGGCGCTGCTCGCGCTTGATGGCACCGGGCCTGCCAGCATCGCGACGTTGATGCGCTACGCCCGCAATATCGCCAGCGGAACGCGCGATCGGCTTTCGGGCGACGTCTGGCGGCTGGTCGATGCGCCGCTGCCCAAGCCGCTATCCGACGATCCCGAAGCGATCCTCGCCCGTGCGGTCGACCTGCAGGAGCGCTTCTCGGCACTGGCCGGGCTCGCGGCCGAGAATATGGGCCGCACCGCGGGCTGGCGCTTCCACGACATGGGCCGCCGCATCGAACGTGCGATGTGGGGCTGCCGGCAGGTGCGCAGCTTTGGGGGCGCCGATGCGTCGGCGGACGACCTGACCACCCTGCTGGATCTGTGCGACAGTCAGATCAGCTATCGCGCCCGCTATCTGGCGGGGCTGGCGATCGAGCCGGTGCGCGATCTGGTCGCGCTCGATCCCTATAATCCGCGGTCGATCGCCTACCAGATCGAACGGATCGCCGGACACCTCAAGGATCTGCCGGCGCTGCGCGATGACGGCATGGCCGAGGCGCATGAAATGATCTTCTATCGGATCGAATCGGCGATCCGCACCGCCACGGCCGAGACGCTCGACACCACCATGATGTTGGGGCTGGAAAATATGCTCTCCGAATTTTCCAACGCGCTCGGTACCCGCTTCTTCCTGCAGGGCAGCGAAGGCTTCCGCATGGCCGGCATGACCCTGGCATGAGCATGCATTACCAGGTCCGCCACAAGACGCGCTTCCGCTACGCCTACCCCGTCAGCTTCGCACGCTGCAACCTGCGGCTTCAGCCCGCCGAATGGGCGGGGCAGATGCTGGAAGACTACAGACTGGATCTGTCGTCGGCGGCGCGCGTCACCGGCACCCGGCCGATCGGCTATGTCGGCCATGTCACCCGCATGGTGATGGAAAAGCCCACGCGGGAGCTCGTGATCGAAAGCCGCTTTCGGGTGCGGGTCGATCGGCCCACCCCGACGCCGCTGCCCGGCGATCCGAGCATCGCCGACATAGCGGCGATGGCGCGCGGCACGACCGACATGTCGGTCGAGAGCCCGGTCAACTATCTCTATCCCTCGCCGTCGATCCCGCTCAGCCGGGACATCACCGCCTGGTGTTCGGAGGATCTGGATGCCGGGCGGGGAATCGTCGAGGCGGGGCTTGCGCTCGCCACCCGTATTCACGACGGCTTCACATATGACGGCAGCGCCACGACCGTCGACACCAGCCCGATCGAGGCGTTCGAGAAACGCCATGGCGTCTGCCAGGATTTCGCCCAGATCATGATCGCGGGTCTGCGCGGCGCGGGGCTGCCCGCAGCCTATGTCTCCGGCTATCTGCGGACCCTCCCGCCACCTGGCAAGCCGCGCCTTGTCGGTGCGGATGCGACCCATGCCTGGGTGGTGATCTGGTGCGGGCCGCAGCGCGGCTGGATCGGCTTCGATCCGACCAACGCCTGCACGGTCGGGAGCGACCATATCGTCATGGCGATGGGCCGCGACTATGCCGATGTCGCGCCGATCGATGGCGTGTTCACCGGACAGGAAGGGCAGAAGATCGACGTTTCCGTCGATGTCGAGCCGTTGGATTGAGGGGC
>SCUQ01000419.1 GCA_004297635.1 Rhizorhabdus sp.
CATGGCGCCAGAATGAGCAGACTTTCGATGCGGCCCGGATCGAATGGAGCCCGATCAAGGACGTCAAGCTCGATGCCGTCTATAGCTGGTCGGTGCGCACCATCTGGGGCGTCGACGGCGGCGCGCGGGGCTTCACCAACCGGCCGCAGGCGATGGGTGGCGACGACATCTTCGTCAACGGCTCCTACAAGACCCCCTATGGCCTGCTGACCGGCTTCTTCTATCGGATTGACGAGGATGAGGCGGTCGTGGCGCTCCGCCGCAACAGCTCCAACACCTATGGGCTGCGGTTCGCGGGCAGCCGTCCGCTGAGCGAGACCGTCAAGTGGAACTACATCGTCAGCTACGCCCACCAACAGGATAACGGCACCAACCCGCTCGACTATTCAGCCGACTTTTTCCTGGCCGAAGGCGGACTGGACATCGGGGCATGGAAGCTGGGCGCGGGTGTCGAGCAGCTCGGCGCCGACCAGGCCGTCTTCACCAAGGCGACCAACGCGCGCTTCGCGGCCGGCTTCGCCTTCATGACGCCGTTTGCCACCCTGCATAAGTTCAACGGCTGGGCGGACAAGTTTCTGACCACGCCGGCGCAGGGCATCACCGACTATTATGGCTCGATCGGCTATGGCTGGAAGAAGGTCGGCCCTTTCGACAGCATCGCGGCGACGGCGATATACCACAAGTTCAACAGCGATATCGCCAGCATCCATTATGGCGACGAGCTGAACCTGCAGGTCATCGCCAAGATGAAGAAATACACGTTCCTCGCCAAATATGCCGATTATCAGCGCAAGGGCATCGCCAGCTATGCGGGCGACGCCGACACCAAGAAGCTGTGGCTGTCGGTGGAATGGGCATTTTGACGATCAGAAGGACCACCCTTCCAATCTTCCTCATCCTCGCGGAAGCAAGGATCCATAACCTCTGAACCGCAGGAGGTTCGAACTTCGAAAATATGGATTCCCGACTGCGCGGGAATGACCGGATTGGAACGGGGCAGAATGAGAGGAGGGACGCCCCGGCTGGCAACGGCCGGGGTGTGCCTGCGTGCCAACGTAAAATGCTGCACCGCGCAAAAAGCACTTGCCATGATAGCGGGACCGTGAGAGTTCTTGGGCAAGAGGCAAGGACGCCTCGATTCCATATGGGGACCGGTCCGACGAAGGACAGGCCCGCAGCGCCAAGGCCCCCGGGCTACGGCACAAGGCAATGACGCCGCCCGAACCGACCATGATGGTCGTGCTTCGAGGCGGCTTTTTTCATGCCCGATGAGGTTCGAAATGCGACCGATGACTGGGGTGACACGATGAACAAGGGTTTCTGGGCAGCGGGCCATCGGCCGACGCTGATCGCCGCCTTTTTGTATTTCGACATAGCTTTCATGGTGTGGGTCCTGCTCGGCCCGCTGGCCCCGGCGATTTCCGCCGACCTGGGGCTGAACCCCGCCCAGAAGGGCCTGATGGTCGCCGTCCCCACTCTGGCCGGCGCGATCCTGCGCCTCGTCAACGGTGTGCTCGTCGACCGGATCGGTCCGAAGGCGACCGGCGCGATCGGCCAGGTGATCGTCATGGCGGGTCTGCTCGCCGCCTGGGGCTTCGGCGTCCACAGCTTCGCGGGCACCATCGCGGTCGGCATCATCCTGGGCTTCGCGGGCGCCAGCTTCGCGGTCGCCCTCCCCCTCGCCAGCCGCTGGTATCCGGCCGAGCATCAGGGCACCGCGCTCGGCATTGCCGGCATGGGCAATAGCGGCACGGTCTTCGCCGCGCTGTTCGCGCCGACCCTGGCCAAGCTGTTCGGCTGGAACGCGGTGCTCGGCCTCGCCGTCATCCCACTCGCGATCGTGTTCGTCGTCTATCTGGCATTCGCGAAGAACGCGCCGAACCCGCCCGCACCCAAGCCCGTCACCGCCTATCTAGGGCCGCTGAAGAAGGCCGATGCCTGGTGGTTCATGCTGTTCTATGGCGTCACCTTCGGTGGCTTCGTGGGCCTCAGTTCGTCGCTGTCGATCTACTTCACGGATCAGTTCCGGCTCACCCCGGTCGTGGCGGGCTATTGCACCGCAGCCTGCGTGTTCGCCGGCTCGCTGATCCGTCCCCTCGGCGGCGCCGTCGCCGATCGGATCGGCGGCACCAAGGCGCTGACCGTCGCCTATGTCCTCGCCGCGCTGACGCTCAGCGCGATCAGCACCGGCCCCGCCACCGTCTGGCTCGCGCTCGGTCTGTTCCTGATCGCGATGCTGGCGCTCGGCTTCGGCAATGGCGCGGTATTCCAGCTGGTACCGCAGCGTTTCGGGGAGGAGATGGGCGTCATGACCGGCCTGGTGGGCTTCGCCGGCGGCGTTGGCGGCTTCTATCTCGCCTCGTCGCTCGGCCTTGCCAGGCAGCTCACCGGCAGCCCGCAACTCGGCTTCCTGATCTTCGCCGGTCTCGCGCTGATCGCGCTGGGCGGGATCAGCCTAGTCAAGGGGCGCTGGCGCTCGACCTGGGCCTCCGCGCTCGCCGGCGCCCGCATCTGATAGTGAAGGACAGCATCATGCTCGCCCCCTCCTCCCGCGAACGCCTCGTGGTCATCGGCAACGGCATGGCCGGCTGCCGCGCCGTCGAGGAAATCCTCGCCCGCGATGCCGATCGCTACGCCGTCACCATCTTCGGCGCCGAACCCTATGTGAACTACAACCGGATCATGCTCTCGCCGGTGCTCGCCGGCGAGAAGAGCTTCGACGATATCGTCATCAACACCGCCGAATGGTATGCCGACAACGGCATCGAACTCGTGGCCGGTGATCCTGTGATCGCGGTCGACCGCGCCGAGAGGACCGTGACGTCGCAGAGCGGCCGCACCGTCGACTATGACCGGCTGCTGATCGCCACCGGTTCGGATCCTTTCATCATCCCGGTGCCGGGCAAGGACCTGCCCGGCGTGATCAGCTTTCGCGACATGAAGGATGTCGACACGATGCTGGCCGCCGCCGGACAGGGTGGCGACGCGGTGGTGATCGGCGGCGGCCTGCTCGGCCTTGAAGCCGCGCACGGCCTGTCGCTGCGTGGCATGAAGGTAACGGTGATCCACCTGATGCCGACCTTGATGGAGCGTCAGCTGGACGAGGCGGCCGGCTGGCTGCTCAAGACAGAACTCGAATCGCGCGGCCAGACGATCCTGACCGGCGCCGACACCGCCGAGATTTTCGGCGACGGCAAGGTCGAAGGCGTCAGGTTGAAGGACGGCACAGAAATCCCGGCGAGCCTCGTCGTCATGGCGGTGGGCATCCGTCCCTCGACGGCGCTGGCCCGCAAGGCCGGCCTCGCGGTCGGCCGCGGCATCCAGGTCGACGATCATATGGTGACCAGCGACCCGGCGGTGCTCGCAGTGGGCGAATGCGTCGAGCATGACGGCAATGTCTACGGCCTCGTCGCCCCGTTGTGGGAGATGTGCCGCGCGCTGGCCGATGGGCTGGTAGCCGAACCTACCGGCTATCGCGGCTCGGTCACATCGACCAAGCTCAAGGTGTCCGGCATCGACGTCTTTTCGGCGGGCGATTTCTCGGGCGGGGAGGGGGCCGAGGACATCGTCCTGCGCGACGCCTCGCGCGGGGTCTACAAACGGGTCGTGCTGCGTGAGGACAAGGTCGTCGGCGCGGTGCTCTACGGCGACACTGCCGATGGCGGCTGGTATTTCGATCTGCTTAGGAAGAATGAGGACGTATCCGAGATCCGCGACGTGCTGATCTTCGGCCAGGCCTTCGCCCAGGGAGGTGGGCGCGCGGACCCTAAGGCGGCCGTTGCGGCGCTCTCGGACGATGCCGAGATTTGCGGCTGCAACGGCGTATCAAAGGGCCAGGTCGTCGCGTCGATCCAGGGGGGTGCGTGCAGCCTCGATGCGGTGCGCGCCACGTGCAAGGCTTCGGCAAGCTGCGGTTCCTGCACCGGGCTGGTAGAGACCATCCTCGCCTTGACCCTGGGCGACGATGTCGAATCGGGCCCTAGGACGATCTGCAAGTGCAGCAGCTTCACCCATGACGATGTTCGCCGCGAGATCGTCGCGCAGCATATGCGCTCGATTCCCGAGGTGATGCAGAAGCTTCACTGGACGACGCCCGACGGCTGCTCGTCCTGCCGCCCCGCGCTCAATTACTACCTGCTCTGCGCCCTGCCCGGCGACTATGTCGACGACCAGCAGAGCCGCTTCGTCAATGAGCGCCTTCACGCCAACATCCAGAAGGACGGCACCTATTCGGTGGTGCCGCGCATGTGGGGCGGCCTGACCAACCCACGCGAGCTGCGCGCGATCGCCGACGTGGTGGAGAAGTACAATGCGCCGATGGTCAAGGTGACCGGGGGCCAGCGGCTCGACATCTTCGGGATCAGGAAGGACGATCTGCCCGCCGTCTGGGCCGATCTCAATGCTGCCGGCATGGTCTCGGGCCATGCCTATGGCAAGGCGCTGCGCACGGTGAAGACCTGCGTCGGCTCCGAATGGTGCCGCTTCGGCACCCAGGATTCGACCGGTCTCGGCGTCCGGACCGAGAAGATGACCTGGGGATCGTGGATGCCCCACAAGTTCAAGATCGCGGTGTCGGGTTGCCCGCGCAACTGCGCCGAGGCGACGATCAAGGACTTCGGCATCGTCTGCGTCGACAGCGGTTACGAGCTCCATGTCGGCGGCAATGGCGGCATCAAGGTCCGCGCCACCGACTTCCTCTGCAAGGTCTCTACCGAGCAGCAGGCCCTCGATTACTGCGGCGCCTTCATCCAGCTCTACCGTGAGGAGGCCTGGTATCTGGAGCGGACCGCGCCATGGATCGAGCGGGTCGGCATCGAGCATATCCGCCGCCGCATCGTCGATGACGAGGTCGGCCGCGAGGCGCTGACCAGCCGCTTCCTCTATTCGCAGAGCTTCTCGCAGGAAGACCCCTGGGCCGAGCGCGCGGCGGGCAAGGATCGCGAGCAGCATGCCCATCTGGGCGAGTTCCGCCCCCTCGAAATCCTGGCCGCGGAGTAAGCGAGATGGTGACCGGAGACTGGATCGACGTCGGCGCGCTGGTAGAGATTCCCTTGCGGGGCGCGCGTACCATCAAGGCCGCAAACGGCGAGGAGATCGCCATATTCCGCACCGCCGGCAACAAGCTCTATGCGCTCGCCAACCGCTGCCCGCACAAGCAGGGCCACCTCAGCCAGGGCATCGTCCATGGCGAGGCGGTTACCTGCCCGCTGCACAACTGGCGCATCTCGCTGGTGACCGGCGAGGCGCTGGGCGACGATGAAGGCTGCGTGCCGACCATCCCGGCGCGCGTGGATGCCGGCCGCATCCTGGTCTCGCGCATGGCGATGATGGCGACGCTCGCGGCATGAGCCGCACGACCTGCCCCTATTGCGGCGTCGGCTGCGGCGTCCGCGCGACGCCACTGGGTGATCGCACGCTAAAGATCGAGGGCGATGCCGATCACCCCGCCAATCGCGGCAAGCTCTGTTCCAAGGGTACCCATCTCGGCGAAACGGTGGGGCTCGGCGGGCGGCTGCTCCACCCGATGATCGCAGGCAAGCGCGCCAGCTGGGACAAGGCGCTCGATCTCGTCGCCCGGCGCCTCCAGGAGACAATCGCGAAGCACGGGCCCGATAGCGTCGCCTTCTACATCTCGGGCCAGTTGCTGACCGAGGATTATTACGTCGCCAACAAGCTGATGAAGGGCTTCATCGGTTCGGGCAATATCGATACCAATTCGCGACTCTGCATGTCGAGCGCGGTGGCGGGCCATGTCCGTGCCTTCGGCGAGGATGTGGTGCCGGCGGGCTATGACGATCTCGATCAGGCCGATCTGTTCGTGCTGGTCGGATCGAACACCGCTTGGTGCCACCCGATCGTCTATCAGCGGATGCAGGCCGCCCGCGAGAAGCGCGGGGCGAAGCTCGTCGTCATTGATCCGCGCCGCACCGAGACCTGCGAGGATGCCGATCTCCATCTCGCGATCCGCCCTGGCAGCGACGTCGCGCTGATGAATGGGCTGCTCGCCCACGCCCTGCGCGCCGGGCTGGTCGATCTTGCCTATCTGGAAGCGAGCGTCTCGGTTCCGCAGGGCTTCTGGGACATCGTCGGGCAGGGCAGCGACCTATGGAGCGTCGCGAGGATCTGCGACGTCTCGCCCGAACAACTGCTGCGCTTCTATGAGCTGTTCGCTGCCCATCCGCGCACCGTTACCCTGTTCAGCCAGGGGATCAACCAGGCGCTGCGCGGCACCGATCAGGTCAACGCGATCATCAACGTTCATCTCGCCACCGGCCGGATCGGCAAAGCTGGCGCCGCGCCCTTCTCGATCACTGGCCAGCCCAATGCGATGGGCGGCCGCGAAGTCGGCGGGCTTGCTTCGACCCTTGCCGCGCATATGGATTTTACGCCCGATCATGTCGCCCGCGTCGGCCGTTTCTGGTCCGCGCCGCGCATGGCGACGAAATCCGGCCTCAAGGCGGTCGAGATGTTCCGCGCGGTCGAGGAGGGACGGATCAAGGCGATCTGGGTGATGGCGACCAACCCCGCCGTCTCGATGCCCGATGCGAACCGGGTGCGCGACGCGCTCGCCGCCTGCCCATTTGTCGTCGTGTCGGACGTGATGGCCGATACCGACACCGGCCGCTTCGCCCATGTCCGCCTGCCCGCCGCCGCCTGGGCCGAGAAGGACGGCACCGTCACCAACAGCGAGCGGCGCATCAGCCGACAGCGCCAGGTGCTGCCATTGCCCGGCGAGACGAAGCCCGACTGGTGGATCGTCAAGGAGACCGCCGCGCGGATGGGCTGGGCGAGCGCCTTCGCCTATGAAGGGCCCGCCGATATCTACCGTGAACATGCCCGCCTGTCTGCCTATGAGAATCGCGGCGAGCGGCTGTTCAACCTCCGCCGGCACGCGGCGATCGGCAATCACGCCTATGAAGCGATGGAGCCGACCCGCTGGGGCAGGCTACCCTTCGCGCATGGCCGCTTCCCGACCCCGGACGGCAAGGCGCGCCTCGTCTCCACCGTGCAGGCGGCCTTGCCTGAGCCGCTGAAGGACTGGCCGCTGACCCTCAACACCGGCCGCTATCGCGACCAGTGGCACACGATGACGCGCACCGGTCTGTCGCCCAAGCTCGCCCGCCACCGCGAGGAACCGCTGGTCGAGATCAACCCCGACGATGCCGAGCGGCTGGGTCTGAAGGAGGGCGACATCGCCCGTGTCGCGACCCCGCAAGGCCAAAGCCTGTTCCGGGTCCAGCCCAGCGAGGGTCAAAGGCGCGGCGAGATATTCACCCCTATCCACTGGACCGGTCGCCAGTCGACCGGCGGGCGCACCGGCCTGCTGCCACGCCCGCTGACCGATCCGCATTCGGGCCAGCCCGGATTCAAGTCGACCCCGGCCACCATCGAGAAGGTCGAGATCGAATGGCGCGCCTTCCTGATCCTGCGTGGCGAGGCCGTGGCGGCCACCCTGCCGCCCGCTTTGTGGGCGACGCGGATTACCGTCAGCGGCGGCGCGCTATACGAACTGGCTGGCACCGGCGACGACAAGCTGCTCGACGGCTGGCTTCCCGCAGGCGCCCGGGTCGAGGCTGCCGACCCCGCGCGTGGATCGCGGCGGATCGCGGTGATCGTCGACGACAGGCTGGCGGCAGTGCTCTTCCTCACCCGGACCGGCGAACTGCCCGGCCGCGACTGGCTGATCGCCCAGCTCGATGCGCCGCAGGTGACGCCGACCCTGCTCGCCGGCCGCGCGCCCGGCGCCCAGCCCGACTGCGGGCCGGTGATCTGCGTCTGCCTCGATATCGGCCTCAAGACCATCGTCGGCGCGATCGTCGAGCAGGAGCTCACCGATGTCGCGGCGATCGGCAAGGCGATCGGCGCGGGGACCAACTGCGGTTCCTGCCGCCCCGCGCTTGCCCGCATCCTCGCCGAAACCGTCACCAACGCGGAGAAGATCCATGCAGTCGAATGAGATCATGGCGCCCGGCAGCGTCTGGCTGGTCGGCGCCGGGCCCGGCGATCCGGATCTGCTCACCCGCAAGGCCGAAAAGCTGATTGCCGCGGCGGACATCATCTTCCACGACGCGCTGGTCGGTCCCGCGATCCTCGACCTCGCTGCGCCGGGCGTCGAAAAGGTCAGCGTGGGCAAGCGATCGGGCCGCCACTCGAAATCGCAGGGCACGATCAACGACCTGTTGCTGGCAGCCGCTTTGGAGGGGCGACGGGTCGTACGGCTGAAGGGCGGCGACCCGTCGATATTTGGTCGGTCCAACGAAGAGTTGGATCACCTCGTCGCGCATGGCGTTTCCGTGAGGATCTGTCCTGGCATCACGGCCGCCAGCGCGGCGGCGGCGAGCAGCCTTGCCTCTCTCACGCTCCGCGGTAGCGCGCGGAAGCTTGCCTTCGTTACAGCGCACAGCCGCGCCGGCGAGGCGGTCGACCACGACTGGAAAGCCTTTGCGGATGGGAAAAGTACGTTGGCGATCTATATGGGCCGCGATGCGGCCGCCGAGATAAGTAGCTCACTTATCGGGGCTGGCCTGCCCGGAACGACACCAGTCCTGATCGCATGCGATGTAAGCCTGCCTACCGAAAAACTGCTCCGAACGCGATTGAATCTTCTTCCATTGGCGGTCGACGCGGTCTCCGGCAAATCACCGACGTTGATACTCATCGGTGAAGCCGTTGCTGCACGACCTTCTCAAGATTTAGGTCGTTCATTCTACGACTATTCTCATAGTGCTTTAGATCGGCGCGTCGAGCATGATTTGCCATGAAGTGGTCATCGTCCGTACCAACCCCTATTCTTCTCACAATTTCTATCGTGCTTTTGGCGATCGCAGAAGTCATCACTGTAGCGACCCTGTCGCTCTCCTACGAGTTCAGGCTGGCGACCGGGGCGGCGATCAGCGGGTTGATCGTATTCACAATATATCGCTCACCCAAAAGTTGACGTCCGCGAGTTGCCATTTCCGGTGCTACTGCAGAAAGCCCGGAAGCCGCAGCACGTACGAGGGAGAACGAGCGGCTGCTTTCGGGATCAAGCGCCGATCACTCGGATCACCGAGATGAGGGCGCAAAGTAGCCGATCGCGAACAGACCGAGCGGAATCCAGTTGAAGAGAGCGTCGGACCTTCGCAGCTACTCCTCGGCCGCGCCGAAATCCGACGGCGTACGCCGTTTT
>SCUQ01000420.1 GCA_004297635.1 Rhizorhabdus sp.
GATCTATCCCGATGTCATTCCCGGCCGGGTGACGATCTGGGAGGCGGCGGCCCCCGAGCGCAGCCAGATCTTCATGCTGGTCGGTGCCGCGCTGCTCGTGCCGGTCATCCTCGCCTATACGGTCTGGGCCTATTGGGTGTTCCGGGGCAAGGTCGACGAGGCGGGTTATCACTGAACCGCGCCGTCCGTTCTGGTTGAGGCTGGTCTGGCTCATCGGTATCTGGGCCGCTAGCGTGGCCGTGCTGGGTGTCGTCGCGATGATGTTGCGCTGGGCGATCATCCCGGGCCGATGAGGCCGGTATTGGCTGGGCTCACCGCGCCCCTATCGCGATATAGGCGCCGACGGCGACAACCACCGCCGCGAAGATCCGTTCGAACAGCAGCTTGTGCGCTGCTAGCCGGCCGCCGAGCATAAGGCCGGCAGTCGCCCCGCCGGCACCGCCTGCAATCAACAGGGCGGTGAGGGGCCAATCGACCTGGCCCGACAGCGCATAGGAACCAGCCGTGGTGAATCCCAGCGCGGCAACCACGACCAGCGATGTCCCGACAGCGTTCGCGAAGGGCATGGCCGTCGCGGCGAGGAGCGCGGGGACGATCAGGAATCCGCCGCCGATCCCGAAGAACCCCGCAGCGAGTCCCACGCCCAGGCCCGTCGGCACCAGTCGGGGAAGCAACACCCCGGCCGTCGCCCGGGAAAGCCGAACATCGGGATCATCCTCGCGCCGCCGCTTGCGCAGCATGGAAAGACCGATAGCGATCATCAGCAGCCCGAACAGCAGCAGGAGCCTTTTGCCGTCGAAGCTCTTGCCGATCTCCGCGCCGATGGCGGCACCGATCGCGCCCGCCGCTGCGAAGACCAGCGCGCATGGCCATTTCACCCGGCCTGCACGGGCATGGCCGGCAAGGCCGAACAGGGCATTCGCCGTAACCGCCACCGCAGCCGTGCCGATCGCGGCATGGACGGATTCGACGCCGACCACGTAGATCAGCAGCGGGACGGCGAGAATCGACCCGCCGCCGCCGACCAGCCCGAGGACGAGCCCAATGAGGCCGCCCGAGGCGAGTGCGAGCAGGACGTGCATGGCTGTCACGACCGTCAGACCGCCATGCGCCGGTTCCACGGCATTCGCAGCAACAGATGCGCGAGTCCGCACCATCCGCTTGCGCCTGCCATGATCAGACCGGCCCCGACGAAGCCGGGCAGGACAAGGAATCCCGGGCCAATGTATGCGCCAAGCAGGACGCCGAGCAGCACAAGGCCACCCGCCACGATTTGCACCTGCCGCATCAGTTCCAGCGGTTGACGCCGATCGGCTGCTATATCCAGCCCGGCTTGGCGCCAGGCATCGAGCCCGCCATCGATCGCGTAGCAGGGGGCACCGGCCGCCTGCGCGAGTCGGGTGGCATTGGCCTGCGTCCGCGCACCCGAGCGGCAGTGGAAGACCACCTCGCTGCCATCGTCTTCCAGACGGTCGATGCTCGTAAGCGGAATATTCTCCGCACCGGGGATCCGCTCGCGAACATGCTCGTCACGATCGCGGATATCGATCAGCCTGGCGCCGTTCTGGATCAGACGCCGGGCTTCGGTCGGTGCGATGGGCGTCATCGGCATCCGTTCAATCCTCTCTGCAATAGAGTTGGTAGAGCGTGGCGAGGAGGGCTTCGATCCGGGGATCGGAGATCCGGTACCAGAGGGTCTGGCTTTCGCGGCGGAAGGTCACGAGGTCTTCATCCCGCATCCGGGTGAGATGTTGCGACAGGGCCGATTGCGACAGGTCGATATCCCCGGCGAGATCGCCAACGGTTCGCTCGCCATGTTCGGCAAGCTTGCACAGCACCATCAGCCGGCGGGCATTGCCGATCGCCTTCAGTATCTGCGCAACCTCGTCGGCTTTCGTTTCGAACGTCGCGAGGTCCATGGGAGATTTGAGCATAATCATACCTTATATTTAGTAATTGCTAATTTAGATGTTACTAATATAATGTCAAGGAACGAATGGAGGATTGGATGAACCCGCGTCCCGACATCGAAGCGTTCTTCGACGAGGCCACCAACACGATCAGCTATCTGGTCGGTGATCCCGATTTGCGCATAGCCGCGGTGATCGATCCGGTGCTGGATTTCGATCCGGCGAGCGGTGAGGTCGACACCCGTTCGGCTGATCGGATTCTGGCCCACGCGACGGACAGGGGGTGGCGCATAGCGATGGTCCTGGAGACTCATGCGCATGCCGATCATCTGTCGGCGGCCCCTTATATCAAGGCCAATAGCGGTGCGTGGATCGGTATTGGTGAGCATATCCGCGATGTGCAGAAGATATTCCGCCCGGTCTTCGGGCTCGACGATCTGAAGATCGACGGCTCCGACTTCGACCGGCTCCTCGTCGATGGCGAGCGGATTGCTCTTGGCGGGCTGGAGGTGGAGGTGATCCACACCCCCGGCCACACCCCTGCCGACGTGACCTACCGGATCGGCGATGCGGCCTTTGTCGGCGACACCCTGTTCATGCCGGATTATGGCACCGCGCGCGCGGACTTTCCCGGCGGTGACGCCCGTCTGCTATACCGCTCGATCAGGCGGCTGCTCGACCTGCCCGAACCGACGCGGCTTTTCCTGTGCCATGACTACAAGGCGCCGGGCCGGGATGACTATCGCTGGGAAACCACCGTGGCCGAGGAGCGTCGTGACAATGTCCACGTCCACGACGGCGTCAGCG
>SCUQ01000421.1 GCA_004297635.1 Rhizorhabdus sp.
CTTCGCCCTCGATCCGATCGAGCGTATCGGCGTCGGCGGTGAAGTTGCCGTCATGGTGCGCGACGGGGAAATGGACCGTTTCGCCCTGATCATAGCGCGCCGTGAAGGTCGACTGGCTGTTCTCAACCGTCAGCGCGACATCGCGGCAGACGAAGTTGAGTGCGGCATTGCGCATCAGCGCGCCGGGCAGCAGCCCCGCCTCGGTCAGGATCTGGAAGCCGTTGCAGATGCCCAGCACGGGCACGCCGCGCCCGGCCGCATCGACGATCGCGCGCATGATCGGCGAGCGGGCCGCCATCGCGCCCGAGCGAAGATAATCGCCATAGGAGAAACCGCCCGGCACCGCGATGAGGCCGATGCCCTGCGGCAGTTCGGTTTCCTGATGCCACAGCATCGCGGGGGCATGGCCGGTGACGTCGCGGATCGCGACGGCCAGGTCACGGTCGCAATTGGATCCGGGGAAGACGATGACCGCGCTCTTCATGACGGTGGCCCCTTCAGTTGCCGCGTTCGATCCGGAAATTCTCGATCACCGTGTTGGCGAGCAGCTTCTTGCACATCGCCTCCAGATCGGCATCGCTGACGCCGTCCTCATGATCGAGTTCGATCAGCTTGCCGGCGCGCACGTCGTTGACGCCGGTGAAGCCGAGCGAGCCGAGGGCGTGGTGGATCGCCTTGCCCTGTGGATCGAGAACGCCGCCCTTCAGGGTGACATAAACGCGGGTTTTCATCGCGGCCTCATAGCTGGGAATGTGCGGCCCCTATGGCGCCGAAGGGACCGGGGGGCAAGGCCTAGCCGTCAATATTCCAGCAACTCGGCCAGGGCGGGGCTGATGATCTCGCGATCGGCGACGATGCGGGCGGCAAGATGTTCGCGGGTGGCGAGCGCGAGGCCCTCTTCGGCCCCTAATACGGTCAGCGCGGTGGCCCATGCGTCCGCCAGCATCGCAGATTGGTGGATCACGCTGACCGATCGGACCCCGGTGATAGCCGACCGGCCGTTGCGGGGATCGATCGTATGTGCGCCGCGCCGATAATCCCCCGAGGTCGCCACCGCGTGGCCGTGCAGCGCGATGCGGAAGGGCGGCAGTGCGATGCCGGGCGGGTCCTCGAGATCGACCCACCAGGGATCGCCGTCGGGCCGCATCCCGCGCCCCGCCAGTTCGCCGCCGATTTCGACGAGCGCATGGGCGATGCGGCGCTCGCGGAGCAGGTCGGCTACCGCATCGACCGCATGGCCCTTGGCGATACCGGACAGGTCGAGCGCGATTCCTCCGGGCTGGAGCAGCCGCCCCTCCCGATAACGCAACCGCTCCCAGCCCGCCGCGCGTCGGGCGTCGTCGATGCGTCGGGCGTCGTCGTCCTGCCTTGCCGGATCGGGTCCGAAACCGGCGAGGTCGACGAGGTGGCCGACGGTGGGATCGAATGCGCCGCTGCTGCGGTGGGCGATGCCGATCGCCGCCTGCATGACGCGGTCGAAATCGGGCGGCAGCGCGTGCCAGCTGCCGGCTTCGCCGCGGTTATAGGCAGAAATCAGCGAATCCGGCCGCCAATGGCTCATCTCGTCGACGATCCCGTCGAGCCGGGCGAGGATCGCCGCCTCGAGCGCCGCCAGATCGCATCCGACGGGCATGGCGAAGCGTATGGACCAGCCAGTGCCCATCGTCTGCC
>SCUQ01000422.1 GCA_004297635.1 Rhizorhabdus sp.
CGTCTCCTTGTCGAGCGGGCGGAGCGTCCGCAGGTCGATCACCTCGGCATCCACACCTTCGGCTTCGAGCTGTTTGGCCGCTTCCAGCGAGACACCAACGCCGATCGAATAGCTGACGATCGTCACGTCCTTGCCCGGCCGGCAGATGCGGGCCTTGCCGATCGGCAGGACGTAGTCGTCAAGCTTCGGAACCTCGAAGCTCTGCCCGTAGAGCAGCTCATTCTCCAGGAAGACAACCGGATCGGGACAGCGGATCGCCGCCTTCAGGAGGCCCTTGGCATCGGCTGCCGAATAGGGTGCGATCACGATCAGACCCGGTACGCTTGCATACCAGGGGGCGTAATTCTGGCTATGCTGCGCACCGACCCGTGCGGCGGCGCCGTTGGGGCCGCGGAATACGACCGGGCAGCGCATCTGTCCGCCCGACATGTAATTGGTCTTGGCCGCCGAATTGATGATATGATCGATCGCCTGCATCGCGAAGTTGAAGGTCATGAACTCGACCACGGGGCGCAGGCCGCCCATCGCGGCGCCGGTGCCGATACCGGCAAAGCCATATTCGGTGATCGGCGTGTCGATCACGCGCTTGTCGCCGAACTCGTCCAGCAGGCCCTGGGTCACCTTATAGGCGCCCTGATATTGCGCGACCTCTTCGCCCATGACGAAGACATCGCCGTCCCTGCGCATCTCCTCGGCCATCGCGTCGCGCAGCGCCTCGCGGACCGTCGTCTTCACCAGTTCGGTGCCCTGCGGCACTTCAGGATCGTCGCGGGTGTCGGCGACCGCCGCGACCAGATCGCGCGCGCCCGTCTCCATCTTGTGCGGGGTCGGGGATTCGGGTGCCGTCACCTCCGCCTGCTTTTCTGCCTTCGGCTCCGGTTTTTCTACCTTCGGCTCCGGGGCGCTTTTCGCCTGCGCCTCGGGTGCGGCGGCTGCCGAAGCATCTTCCCCCTCTTCGGCGATGCGCGCGATCACCTCGCCTACCTTGACCCCTTCGGTACCGGCGGGAATGACGATCTGGGCGATCGTGCCCTCATCGACAGCCTCGAACTCCATCGTCGCCTTGTCGGTCTCGATCTCGGCGAGGATATCGCCGGATTTCACGACGTCGCCCTCCTTGACCAGCCATTTGGCGAGCGTGCCTTCCTCCATTGTCGGGGAAAGCGCAGGCATCTTCAGATCGACAGCCATCAATATTGTCCCACCAGCACGTCGGTGTAGAGTTCGCCGGCCTCAGGCTCGGGCGATTGCTCGGCGAAGTCGGCCGCCTCGGCGACGATCGCACGGATGTCCTTTTCCAGCTTTTTCAGCTCATCCTCGCCCACGCCGAGCGCCTCCAGCTCCTTCTTGAGATGGTCGATCGGATCGGACTTGTCGCGCACGGCCTGAACCTCGTCGCGCGACCGGTATTTCGCCGGGTCGGACATCGAGTGGCCGCGATAGCGATAGGTCTTGAGTTCGAGCAGCACCGGCCCCTTGCCGGCGCGGACCCACTTCACCGCTTCCTCTGCGGCGCCACGCACCGCCAGCACATCCATGCCGTCGACCTGGATTCCGGGGATGCGGAAGCTCTCGCCGCGGCGATAGAGTTGATCCTCGGACGAGGCGCGGTTGACGCTCGTTCCCATGGCATATTGGTTGTTCTCGATCACGAAGATGATCGGGAGCTTCCACAGCTCGGCCATGTTGAAGCTTTCGTAGACCTGGCCCTGATTCGCGGCGCCGTCCCCGAAATAGGCCATGGCAACCCCGCCATCGCCCGAATATTTATGCTTGAAGGCAAGGCCCGTGCCGAGGCTGACCTGCGCCCCGACGATGCCATGGCCGCCGAAAAAGCGATGCTCGACCGAGAACATGTGCATCGATCCACCCTTGCCACGGCTGATGCCGGCGGCGCGGCCAGTGAGCTCGGCCATGATCACCTTGGGATCTATGCCGTAAGCGAGCATGTGGCCATGATCGCGATAGCCGGTGATGACGCTGTCCTTGCCGACCTCCAGCGCGGATTGCAGCCCGACCGCAACGGCTTCCTGGCCGATGTAGAGATGGCAGAAGCCGCCGATCAGGCCGAGGCCGTAAAGCTGGCCCGCCTTTTCCTCGAAGCGGCGGATGAGCAGCATCTGCCGGTAGAATTCCAGCATTTCAGCCTTGTCAGCCTTGTAGCGCTGCGGTTCGGCGGGGCGTTCTCGATTGGACAGCGCGGGCGCCGCCGCGGCGGCTGCCGGCTTGGGTTTCGCGGCTGCCGCAGGCTTGCGCGCTGTGGGCTTCTTCGCCGCGATACGCGGCTGTGCAGGTTTCGCCAAGAGGATGGCTCCTTGTCCCGGGGAGGGGGTGACAAGCGGCATATAGTCCGCGGTGCGCGGCGATTTCAACGCGAAGTCGTGGC
>SCUQ01000423.1 GCA_004297635.1 Rhizorhabdus sp.
GAGCGCGCCCGCATAGGTCGGCAGGAAATCGGGGCGGGCCACGCCGATCAGCTGGCGCGTCACGCCGGCCGGATTGCAGATCGGACCGAGCAGGTTGAAGATCGTCCGCCGGCCAATCCGTTTGCGGATCGGGCCGAGCGGCTTGAGCGCCGGATGGTGCTTCTGGGCGAACATGAAACACAGGCCGATATCGTCCAGCGAGTCCTGCGCACGCTCGGAAGCGCGGTCGAGATCGAGGCCGAGCGCCTCCAGCGTATCGGCCGCGCCGGCCTTGGATGAGGCGGCGCGGTTGCCATGCTTGGCGACGGGAACGCCGGCGCCCGCGACGACAATCGCCACGGCGGTAGATACGTTGAGGCTGTGCGCGCCGTCGCCACCCGTGCCGCAGACGTCGATAGCGCCGGGCGGCGCCGCGACCCGGATCATCCGCTCGCGCATCGCCTGTGCGGCACCCGCTATCTCGTCGCTGGTTTCGTCGCGTTCGGCCATGCCCGACAGGAAGGCGACCAGGCTTTCCTCATCGAAAGCGCCGTCGAAGATCGCCGCGAAGATGTCGTGCGCAGTTTCCTGGTCGAGCGGGAATAAAGGATCGGGGAGCTGTTGGATGCGGGCCACGATCAGGCGCGTTCCTTCACCTTCATCCCGGCCGCGCGCATGAAATTGGCGAGCATCGCATGGCCATGTTCGGTGGCAATGCTCTCGGGATGGAACTGGACGCCGTGGATCGGCAGGCTTGCGTGGCGGACGCCCATAACCTGCCCATCGGGGGTGCGCGCATTGATGATCAGCTCGGCCGGCATCCCTTCCTCGGGGACGATCAGCGAATGATAGCGGGTCGCGGTGAAGGGGGATGGCAGGCCTTCGTACA
Source organism: Rhizorhabdus sp. (assembly GCA_004297635.1). Taxonomy (GTDB): domain Bacteria; phylum Pseudomonadota; class Alphaproteobacteria; order Sphingomonadales; family Sphingomonadaceae; genus Rhizorhabdus. The sequence continues at coordinate 869 of SCUQ01000423.1, forward strand.
GGCCCGTGTCGTCGTGCAGGATAGGGCTGGTCTTGCCGTGCATCAGCTGCGGGGCGCGGATCACCTTACCCCCGAAATACTGACCGATCGACTGGTGGCCCAGGCAGACGCCCAGAAGCGGCTTCTTCGCGGCGGCGCAGGCGCCGACCAGATCCAGCGATATGCCGGCCTCGTTGGGCGTGCATGGTCCCGGCGAGATCAGATAGGCTTCGGCCCCGCTCGACATCGCCTGGCCGACGCCGATCGCGTCGTTCCGGACGACTTCCACCTCGGCGCCAAGCTCCATCAGATAATGGACCAGGTTCCAGGTGAAGCTGTCATAATTGTCGATGACGAGGATCATGGAGCGCCCTTAACGGGGCAGGCGCGCTTGCGAAAGCGTGTTTTCTGCCCCGGCGATGCGAAAGCGCCGCATCGCTCGCAGCGCCGTCCGCCCGGTTCGTCCCGGGCGCATCGCTGGCGGCCGGTCAGGCCTCTGCCAGCTCCCGGTGGTTCAGCAGCGCGTTGCGCTCTTCGGTGAGGATAGCGTCGCAGATGGCCTCCGGTGACGACGCGGCGGGACGGCTGGTGTCGATCAGCAGCACGAACTCGGCGTTCATCGGCTTGGCGGAGAAGCGCTGGCTGCTCACCCGATAGCGCTTGTAGGGCTGGATGAAGACCTCGCTATGCCCCCGCGCGCAGGCTGCGCGGACCATGTCGATCAGCGGGATATTGCCATCGGTCGAATAGCTGACCGCGATCCAGCGCGCGGGCAGGGAATCGATCAGGCCGGCAAAGGCGGCGGTGGCATGGCGCGCGCTGTTGTACGGGCTGCGCCGTTCGCTGCGCCAGTCGCGTCGGATCGCGGATTTGTCGCCACGGCCGCTGATCTTGCGGCTGAGCTGGGGCTTGTCCCAAAGGGCGATGCTGTTGAGGACATGATAATTCGATCCATAGGGATGCTGGTTATAGGGTGGATCGACATAGACGAAGTCATAGGCCTCCCCATGCTCGCGCGCGAAGCCAAGGGCATCGAGCCGTGTCACCTCATTGGCCTGGCCATTGTCCAGGAACAGTGCGGGTTCGAGGGTCAGGTCGCTGCAGATGCGATAGCGCGCCGTGCCGTTGCTCCCGCCCCAGCCCGCGTGGAACCCCTTGAACACGCCCGACGTGTTGCTGGTGTAGCAGCATTGATAGAGCAGGGGGGCGATCAGGCAGGCGGCCTGATCGCTATCGATCTCGCCGATGTCGGCCAGCCGGGCGATCTCCTCGCGGATCGCATCGATCCGCATGCCGTTCTTGCGCATGTAGAACAGCCGGTCGCGGCCGATCTCGAAATGCTCGTCATCGTCGGGGCAGAGATGATCGGTCACCCAGCCGGCGATGGGAGGCAGCGCATTGAAGCGGGCGAGCAACCCCGCATAGTCCTGATGGCCGAAGCGGGGCGGCGCATTATGCCCGACATGGCAGCGGTTGATCGCCTCGGCATAGGGTTCCCAGTCATTGGCGATCACGCGGAAACCAAGCGCCTTGGCGTAGCGCGAAACCACGCCGCTGCCGGCGAACAGATCGACGAAGCCCTGCCCCGGTTCCAGCCCGCTTGCGCCGATGGCGCGGCCGATCAGCGGCAGCAGCTTCCGCTTGTTGCCGATATAGGGGATCAGCTGGTGGAAGACATAATGGTCTGTGCTGCGTGCGGCATGCTGTCGGCGGTCGTAACGCATGGCCGTCAGCGGTAGTGCGCCGATCGCGTCCTGTCGATGGCGGGATCGGGGATGACATATTCCCGTCATGACGATGCAACCACTTTGCCGCCGCCCTGTCATTGCGGGCCAATAACGGTCCCCCCTTCCAAAGGGGGCTACACCATGCGACTCATCCGCCACATTCTTCTCGCCTGTACAGCGATCACCACGATGGCCGCGGGCGTCAACGCCCAGTCGACGATCTACAACATGGCGAACGTCACCAACGCCGCGGGCGCGGTATCGAAGACGCTGGGCGGCGTCACCTTCGTCAACCAGGGCCTGTTCGGCGCCGGTCGCCTGAGCGCGACGACGCTCGATTTTCGCGGCGAAACGCTGGGCAGCTTCTCCGGCATGGCGCTCGACCTGTCGACCTGGCGCCGCAACGCCGATGGGAGCTACTCCGGCGGGATCTTCACCTTGCCTGATCGTGGCCCGTTCGACGGGGCGATCGACTATCGCAACCGCGTCCACACCAGCAACATCACCTTCCGGCCGCTCGCCCCCGGCTCCGCGGCGCTGCCGCAGGCGACCACGTCGCAGAACCAGGTGACGATCACGCCGACCGGCGGCTTTACGCTGAAGGATGCACTGGGCGTCGAGATGACCGGGCGCGATCCGGGCGCCAGCACGGTCACGCGCAATGGCATCGTCTATCCGATCGCCACCGATGGCACGGCGGCAGGACATATCAGCCTGGATGCGGAGGGCATCGCCTTTCGGCCCGACGGCAGTTTCTACGTTTCCGACGAATATGCCGATGGCCTCTATTATTTCGATGCGACCGGCAGGCAGATCGGTGCGATCCAGACGGTGGCGGCGATGCTGCCGCGCACGGCGGGCGCCATCAACTTCAACAGCACCACGCCGGGTCAGACAGGCCGTCGTAACAATCAGGGCCTCGAGGCCATGACGATCACCCCGGACAACAAGAAGCTGGTGACGATCCAGCAATCCGCGACGGTGCAGGATACCAGCGGCGCGAACCAGCAGACCCGGAACAACACCCGCATCCTGGTCTATGACATCAGCACCAATCCGACGCCGACCAATCCGATCGGCCATTATGTGCTGCAGTTGCCGATCTTCAACAACAACGGCACGGGGGGTACCGCCGATCGTACGGCGGCGCAGTCGGAAATGCTGGCGCTGAACGACACGCAGTTCCTGGTGCTCGCCCGCGACGGCATCGGCCGCGGCGTCGCCGCGAACGCCAGCACCAGCTCGACGCCGATATATAAGAGCATCCTGCTCGTCGACACGGCCGGCGCGACCAACCTGGCCGGCACCAGCTTCGAAACCGGCACCACGCCGATCGCCAGCAACGGCAGCCTCGTGGCCGGCATCACGCCGGTGCAGCAGGTGGAGGTGGTCAACATGCTCAACCCGACCCAGCTCGCCCGCGTCGGCATGAACATCACCCGCCTGCCGCTGTCCACGCCGACAACGATCAGCGAGAAGCTGGAAGCGATGGCGCTCGCGCCGGTACTCGATGAAGCCGCGCCGCAGGATTTCTTCCTGTTCGTCGGAAACGACAACGACTTTCAGGGTACCAGCATTATCTTCAACGGCGTCACGTCGCCCTCGGGGGCAGCTGACGGCTCGGGCAATAATGACAGCGTCTTCCTCGTCTACCGCCTGACCCTGCCGACCTATGTCGATCCGCAGGCGCTTTCATCGATGATCGGCACCGCGCCGCTGGCCATCAATGCCACCCGCAGCGCCGCGGCGGACATCGGTCTCGGCGCGACCCGCGCCGGCATCATGGCGCTGCAGGGCGCCCGCCAGATCGGCGAAACCGGGATGGGCGAAGGTCTGCGTATCTGGGTTGATGGCGGCTATGCGCGCGTCAACAGCGCCGAACTGGGCGCCGGCAATTTCGAAGCCGACGGATCGGTGATGAGCGGCGGCGTCGATGCCGCGATCGGCCTGGCGCGGGTCGGCGTGCTCGTCAGCTACCGCAATCTTGATGGCGATTTCGGAGCGGGTACGCGGCTCAAGGCGCGCGGCACCAGCCTTGGTGCCTATGCCGGCATCGGTCTGGCCAACGGTCTCTATGTGCAGGGCGCCGTTTCCAAGGCCGTCGATCTGCAGATCCGGAACGTCGCGCGCGACTCGGCCTATGGGCTGACCGGCAGCGGCAGCCCGGATGGCGATGCCTGGTCGATCGGTGGCGAGATCGGCTGGCAGACCACGCTCGGCAAGCTGCGCGTCGGCCCGTTCGCTGGATATGACTATGTCGATGCCAAGGTCGACGCCTATACCGAGACCGGCGCGAGCCTCGGTAATGTCGCCTATAGCCGTGTCCGGTATAAGCGGCTGACCGGCTATGCCGGCCTCGAGGCCAAGCTGATGGCCTCGCCTGCCTTCGTGCCGGCGATCCGGGTCAGCTACGCCAAGGAGGACGAGCGCGGCGCCCGGGCGGCGACTGTCCGCCTCGCCTCGGCCC
>SCUQ01000041.1 GCA_004297635.1 Rhizorhabdus sp.
CCAATCGGTGTCGGCGGCCGTCTTCGCCCGCGCGTGAAGCGCCGCGATCGCCGCCTGCACCTGATAGGGCCCGGGGCGGCGATGGCGCATCGCCTTGTCGAGCAGCGCGAGCCCTTCCGCAATGGCATTGCCATCCCACCGGCCGCGATCCTGATCCTCGAGCAGGATGACCGCGCCTTGCCCGTCCAGCCGTGATGGACTGCGCGCATGCTGTAGCAGCATCAGCGCGATCAGCCCGGTGATCTCGGGCTCCGACGGGAAGAGCCGCAGCAGCAACCGGCCGAGCCGGATCGCCTCGCGGCACAGCGGATCGCGCGCGCCGGCCTCGGCGCCGCTCGCCGAATAGCCCTCGTTGAAGATCAGATAGACCATCGCCGCGACCGCCCCGAGCCGTTCGGCACGCTCGATCGCGCCCGGCGCTTCGAACACTACGCCGCTATCGGCGATACGTGCCTTGGCGCGGGTGATGCGCTGCTCCATCGCCTTTTCGCCGACCAGGAAGGCGCGTGCGATCTGGGGCACGGTCAGCCCCGATACGATGCGCAATGCCAGCGCGATGGCGCCGGCCGCAGGCAGGCCGGGATGGCAGCAGACGAACAGCAACCGCAATATGTCATCGCGATACGGCCCTTCGTCGAGCCGGTCGGCGAGCACCACTTCAGCATCGTCGAGATCGGATAGCTGGTCATCGGGCGGCAGCTCGGTCTCGCGAGAGGCCTTGCGGATCGCGTCGATCCCACTGTTGCGCCCGACCAGGATCAGCCAGGCGGCGGGGTCGCGGGGCGGCCCCTGTTCCGGCCACTTGGCCAGCGCGCGCAGGCACGCCTCCTGATAGGCCTCCTCGGCAAGATCGAGATCGCGGAAATAGCGCAGCAGCGCCGCAACCGCGCGCGGGCGGGCCGATGCGAGCGCCGCGTCGACCCAGGCTAGATCGGTCATCAGGGCGCCGTGACGTCACCCGGCCGGTAGAGCATCAGCGGCCGCACTTCATGCGCGCCCGCCGAACCGCTCGCCCGGCCGAGATCCTCGGCAACCGCGATCGCATCCTCCAGAGTCGGGCAATCGACGACGTAGAAGCCGAGCAGCTGCTCCTTGGTCTCGGCAAACGGCCCGTCAAGGACGAGGGGCTCGGCCCCCTTGCGCACCGTGGTCGCCGCCGTTGTCGGCATCAGCCGCGCGACCGGGCCGAGCCGACCGTCTTTGCGCAGCCCGTGCTGCACGGCCTCGAGCCGCGCCATCACCGCGCTTTCGGTCTCCGCGCTCCAGGCGCCCACCACCTCTTCGGAATCATAGCAGAGGATCGCGTAGAGCATCTCTTTCTCCCATCGGTTTCACGACAAGGACGCGGCACGATCACCCGTTCCGACAGCGAGCCGGAAAAATCTCAGCCCTCGCCGCGCGGATAGATGATGACCGACAGATAGCGACTGGTGGGGCTCACCAGCGTCTCCGGGCCATGCAGCGCGCCCGAATCGAACAGCAGCGAGTCACCGTCCCTTAAGGTGTAGCGCTCGCCGCCGTGCCGATAGACGATCTCGCCCGCGATCATATGGATGAACTCGACCCCGCTATGGCGGAAGCTGGTATGCGGCACCGCATTTTCGCGCAGGGTGATCATATAGGGCTCGACCACCACGTCTCCGCGCAGAACGTGGCCGAGCAGTTCATAGACATGGCCCGCCTTGGTACCTCGCCGCTCGATCGTCAGGCCCTGCCCCGCCGGGACGAAAGAACAGTCCTGCCGCTCCTCGAACGAAGCGAACAGCGAGGAGAGCGGGACGTTCAGCGCCCCGGCTATGCCTTGCAGCGTGGAGAGAGAAGCCGATATCCCGCCATTTTCGATCTTCGACAACATCCCGTTGGAGATACCCGCGGCGGAAGCGAGATCGGACACCGACAGATCGTTCTGCCGCCGCAGCTGCCGGACCTGGATACCCAGTGCGCGTTCGAGGCTGCGCTCGGCAACCTGCGGCGCACTAGATCCGGTGGCGATATCGCCGTTATCGGCTGGAGGATGCATCTTGGCCATGATCGACAGCTTAAGGCGTTTTACGGTTGGACCAAAGCGGCCATCGGCGTCTATTCCAACACCAGCCAGCCGCCCCCCGCGGCCAGCGCCAGGAACACGCCGAAGGGCAGCCGGGACGCGCCAGACAGGGAACGGCCTGTGACCAGAAGGATCAGGGCCCAGAACAGGCCGGCCGCTGCCGCGCCGAACAGGACGAGCGGCAGCATCTGCCAGCCGAGCCACAGCCCGATCGCGCCGAACAGCTTGACGTCGCCACCGCCCATCCCTTCCCGCCCGCGCAGGTGCCTGTAGCCCAGCCGGACTCCGGCGAAGAGCAGGTATCCAGCCGCTCCGCCGATCAGCCGGCTGGCCAGGTCCGGTTGCAATCCCAGCAGACCGGCGCCCAGCCCAGCCAGGGCAAGCGCGGCCGTCAGCGGGTTGGGGAGCCAGTAATGGCGGGCGTCGAGCAGCGCGAGCAGCAACAGCAATCCGCCGAACACAACGCCCGCCACGGCCGTCAGCGAATCGGACGCGACCGCGGCGATCGCCGCACCCGCCAGCACCCCGGCGATCTCCCCGGCCGGATGCAGCCGATCGATCCGCATGCCGCAGCAGGCAGCCCGCCCCCGCTGGGCGACGAAGCTGATCACCGGCACGAGCCGATATGCCGCCAGCGGCGCACCGCAACCGTCGCAGGCCGATCGACCCCGGAGCGCGGAATCCTCGCGCGGCCAGCGTATTGCGACGGTGGCCAGGAAACTGCCCAGTATCGCGCCCAATACCACGCCCAGGATGATCACCATGCCGACCGGCCCCCATCGACGCACTGTCATCACCGCGTCATCCGATCCTGCCATAGCGAAAATGGACAGGAATATCAGGCGGATCTATGCGGAATATCGGAAGTTGCGGCTGCGGCCTGCTGGGTAGGATGCTGATCTTCGCAACGCGCAAGACGGCTGCCCCCGCGCGTCGCGCCCCCCGATTCGGCGCCTATAGGTTCAAAAGAGCCGGATCACCGCCCTGCGCGGTGATATTGACCGACAACGCCCGTTCGGTCGCATAGCGTAGCAGCGCATGTGGCCCGCCCGCCTTGGGACCGGTGCCTGACAAGCCTTCCCCCCCGAAGGGCTGGACGCCGACGACCGCGCCGATGATCGAGCGGTTCACATAGACATTGCCGGCCGGCACCAGCGCGCGCACCTCCTCGGCGAAGCGCTCGATCCGGCTGTGGATGCCCAGCGTCAGGCCATAGCCACGCGCCGCAAGCTTCCCGGCCACCTTGGCGAGTTCGGCCGGATCGTAGCGGACGACATGAAGGATCGGGCCGAACACTTCCCGCTCCAGGAAATCGGCGGCGGGTATTTCGGCCATCAGCGGCGCGAAGAAATCGCCTCCGCCGGGCGCCAAGCATTCGTGCAGAATCGTGGCGTCGCGCTCGAGTCGGGCGCGGTGCGCCACGAGCGCCGCCTTCGCCTCCGCGTCGATCACCGGGCCGACGTCGGTCGACGGGTCGGCCGGGTCTCCGATCACCAGTGCCTCCATCGCGCCCTTGATCGTCGCGATGAGATCCTCGGCACTGTCCTGAGGGACGAACAGCAGCCGGAGGGCCGAGCAGCGCTGCCCGGCCGACCCGAAGGCCGACAGGATGACATCGTCGACCACCTGTTCCTTCAGCGCGGTCGTATCGACGAACATGCCGTTGAGCCCGCCGGTCTCGGCGATGAAGGGGATGATCGGGCCGTTGCGGGCGGCAAGCTGGCGGTTGATCGCCCAGGCGGTCTCGGTGCCGCCGGTAAAGGCGACGCCATCGATGCCGGGATGGTTCACGATCGCGCCGCCGACACCGGCGCCGTCTCCCGACAGCAACGCGAGCAGCGCGGGATCAAGCCCGGCCTTGTGAAACAGGCGGACGGCCCGTGCCGCGATCAGCGGAGTCTGCTCCGCCGGCTTGGCGAGCACCGCATTGCCAGCTGCGAGCGCCGCCGCGATCTGCCCGGTGAAGATGGCGAGCGGGAAATTCCACGGGCTGATGCAGGCGAAGACGCCGCGCCCGGCCAGTTCGAGCTGGTTGACCTCGCCCACCGGTCCGGGAAGGATGCTCGGCACGCCGAATTGCCGTTCGGCGAGATCGGCATAATAGCGGCAGAAGTCTACAGCCTCGCGCACCTCGGCGACGCCATCGTTGAGGGTCTTGCCGGCTTCGAGCGCGAGCAGGGCGACAAGCGGATCCATCTCCGCTTCCAGCGCATCGCCCATTGCCCGCAGCACCCCGGCCCGGCCCGCTCCGCCCAGCCGGTTCCAGCCCGGCTGGGCCTTGCGCGCCGCCGCCACGGCCCGATCGATATCGGCGCCGGTCGCGGTGGACGCATAACCGATGACCCGGCCGCGATCGGATGGGCTGGTGACCGGTTCCGGCGTGGTCGCGATCAGCCGGCCCTCGACGATCGCGCCTGATGTCTCGCGCTCGCCAGCGGTCAGGCTGATGGCACGCGCGGCCAGGGCGCGGGTTTCGACCATCGCATAATCCCGGCCAAGCGGGTTCCTGCGGCCGGGGCCATAGATATCGGCGGGCAGCGCGATACGCGCATGGCGCGCGGGGTGCGCAGCGACCGCCGCGATCGGATCGGCAACGACCAGATCCGCCGGCACCCGCTCGTCGAGCAGCGCATGGACGAAGCTCGTATTCGCACCATTTTCCAGCAGGCGGCGCACCAGATAGGGCAGCAGTTCCTCATGCCCGCCGACGGGCGCATAAGCGCGCAGCCGC
>SCUQ01000424.1 GCA_004297635.1 Rhizorhabdus sp.
GATTCGGGCGCGTTAGCGCGTCGAGCTCTGATCCGGGCGCCTCAGCGCCTTGCCCGTTTCGATATGCCGTCCGCGTCGTCAGCCGATGTCACCTGAGCCGACATGCCGTCAGGGCATTGCGATCAGCGTGCCCGCGCCGCGCCTCGTGAAGGCCTCGATCAGCATCGCGTGGGGCACCCGCCCGTCGAGGATGACGGCGGCATCGACCCCGCCCTCGACCGCGTGCACGCAGGTTTCCAGCTTCGGGATCATCCCGCCCTGGATCGTTCCGTCCTCGCGCAGCGCATTGATCTGGGCCGGGGTCAGATCGCGGATCAGCTGTTTCTGCTTGTCGAGCACCCCCGCCACATCGGTCAGCAGCAGCAGGCGCGCCGCGCCCAGCGCGATCGCGATCGCGCCCGCCATGGTGTCGGCGTTGACATTATAGGTGTGCCCGTCCTCGCCGATGGCGATCGGCGCGATCACCGGGATCATCCCCGCCTTGGAAATCGTGTCGATCACCCGCCGGTCGATATCGGCGGGCTCGCCGACAAAGCCCAGATCGACAAGCTTTTCGATATTGCTGTCGGGATCGCGCTGGGTGCGGCGCACCTTTTCGGCAACCACCATCCGGCCATCCTTGCCCGACAGGCCGACGGCGCGCCCGCCCGCCTGCGATATCCAGGAGACGATCTCCTTGTTGATCGATCCGCACAGCACCATCTCGGCGACCTTGGCGGTCTCCGCATCGGTGACGCGCAGCCCATCGATGAAGCTGCTTTCGACACCCAGCGTCTTTAGCATCCGGCCGATCTGCGGACCGCCGCCATGGACGACCACCGGATTGATCCCCACCGCCTTGAGCAGGACGATATCCTCGGCGAAATCGCGCGCGGCTTCGGGATCGCCCATCGCATGGCCGCCATATTTGACCACGAAGGTCTCGCCCGCATAGCGCTGCATATAGGGCAGCGCCTCGACGAGCGTCTCGGCCTTGGCAAGGAGGGCGGGATCGGGGCTGTGATCGGTCGACATGGCGGCGCATTAGCCGAGGGGAGCGCCAGGGGGAAGTGGCGCATTCATTTCCACCCTGCCCCGCCGGCGCGCGGATCAGGCCGTCGTCCACGGCGGCTTGAGAAACGCCGCCGCGAGGAAGTCGATCATCGCCTTGACCCGGGCGGGGCGCATCGCGGTCGGCGGCGTCACCACATGGAGCGCGCTCGCGGGGCCGGCCGACCAGTCGCCGAGCACCTCCTCCAGGCTGCCATTGGCCAGGCATTTCCAGGCGAGAAAATCGGGGAGCGGCGCGATGGCGGTGCCGGCGAGCAGCGCATCGAGGATGACGTCGCCATTATTGGTACGGATCGGCCCCTTCACCTCGACCGTGAACTCGCCCTCGACAGGGTGGCGGAAATGCCAGCGGCCGGGCATGCGGACATGGCTGTAGGCGACCGCCGGATAGCGCACCAGATCACGCGGATGCCCGGGCCGGCCGAGCCGGTCGAACAGCGCGGGCGCGCCCACCAGCGGCAGCCGCACCGGAAAGAGCCGCCGCGCCTTCAGCGCCGAATCCTCGAGCTGGCCGATGCGCAGCGCGATGTCGAACCCCTGCTCGATCAGGTCGATCCGCTCGTCGGACAGATGGAGGTCGACGGCCACCTGCGGATAGGCCTGCAGGAACAGCGGCAGGATCGGCCGGAGATGCGCGATGCCGAACGACATCGGCGCCGCCAGCCGGACCAGGCCGCGTGGGACGGCGCCGCGTTCGGAGATCGCTTCCTCGATCGCCTCGCCCTCGGCCAGCAGCAGGCCGGCACGCTCCTGCGCCGCCGCGCCGCTCTCGGTCAGCGACAGCTTGCGCGAACTGCGGTGGAACAGCGGCGTGGCCAGCCGCTTCTCGAGCCGCGAGACCGCCTTGGAGACGGTCGCCTTGGACAGGCGCAGCTCATCGGCCGCGGCCGAGAAACTGCCGAGCTCGGCCACCTTGGCGAAGATCGCCCAGGCTTCGAAATCGGGTAGCCGCGCCATTGGAACTCCGTCATGAACGGAAACGATCTGTTTCGATCATCTCCATTTATTTGCTGACGTGCAAGCCTATCTTGATCTCCAGCAGGACCGCCGCGGCGGTCGAAACGTGGAGTGAAGACCATGATCGAAGTCCGTCCCTTCTCCTCGCTCGGGCACGCCAACCATGGCTGGCTCGATGCGAGCCACCATTTCTCGTTCGGCGGCTATCGCGATGCGAAGCGGGTCCATTGGGGCGCGCTGCGGGTCTGGAACGACGATACCATCGCCCCGCACACCGGCTTCGCGCCGCATCCGCACAACGACATGGAGATCATCACCTATGTCCGCAGCGGCGCGATCAGCCACAAGGACAGCCTGGGCAATGCCGGCCGTACCGAAGCCGGCGACGTCCAGGTGATGTCGGCGGGCACCGGCATCGTCCATTCGGAGAAGAATGAGGAGGATGTCGCCACCACGCTGTTCCAGATCTGGATCATCCCCGATCGCGAAGGCGAGAAGCCCAGCTGGGGCACCCGTCCCTTCCCCAAGGACGATCGCACCGGCCGGTTCGTCACCCTGGCGAGCGGGATCGAGGGCGACGGCGACGCGCTGCCGATCCGGGCCAATGCCCGGGTGCTGGGCGCGACGCTGAAGGCCGGCGAGAGCGCGACCCATCAGGTCGGCCGCGACCGCAAGGCCTATCTGGTCGCCACCCAGGGCCGGATCGAGGTCAACGGCGTCGCCGCCGACCCCCGCGACGGCGTGGCGATCGCCGACCTCGATGCGGTGACGATCACCGCGATCGACGCCGCCGAGATCGTCCTCGTCGACATAGCCTGAACATGATCGGCCGCCCCGGCCAAGGTCCGGG
>SCUQ01000425.1 GCA_004297635.1 Rhizorhabdus sp.
CCCAGAACCACCAGCCGCCCCAGCCGAGTTCGTAATAGGCCCAGTAGCTGCCGGCGGTGATGCCGAGCGTCAGCAATATCCAGGCGCCCAGCACCCAGGGCCGCATCGCCCGCGCGAAGGCGGCGCCGACATCGCGGGTGACGAGGGCGCCGACCGCGAAGGAGAAGGCGACCGACAGGCCGACATAGCCGAGATAGAGCGTCGGCGGATGGAAGGCGAGGCCCGGGTCCTGCAGCAGCGGATTGAGCCCCTGCCCCTCCACCGGCGCCGGATCGAGCCGGGCGAAGGGATTGGAGGCGAACAGCAGGAAGGCATAGAAGCCGAGCCCGATCGCGGCCTGCGCGGCAAGCGTGGCGATCAGCGTACGCTCATTCAGCCGTCGCTCGAAGATCGCGACTGCGCCCCCCGCCATGGCGAGGATCGTGACCCACATCAGCATCGAGCCTTCGTGGTTTCCCCAGGTGCCGGCGAATTTATAGAGCAGCGGCTTGGTCGAGGCATCGTTGGCGGCGACCAGCGCCACCGACAGGTCGACCGTCACGAACAGCCAGATCAGGATGGCGAAAGCGATGCCGGTCAGCACCCCCTGCACCACCGCCACGGGCCGCACCGCCGCCAGCAGGTCGATCCGCTGGCTCGCGACCCCCATGCAGCCCAGTACGAGCTGCAGCGCCGCGAGCGCCGCCGCAAGCCAGAGCGCGGCCAATCCTGCTTCGGCGATCATTTCTTCAGGCTCTCGCTTTCGTGCATGGCAGGATTCTTCATCGAAACCTGGGGCGGCATATACCGCTCGTCATGTTTGGCGAGGATGTTGGTCGCGACGAAGCTGCCGTCGGGCTGGAAACTGCCCTCCGCCACCACGCCCGAATCCTCCTTGAACAAGTCGGGTACGATCCCCTGGAATCGCACCGGCACGGTCTCGACATTGTCGGTGACGACGAAGTTGATCGTCACCCCGTCGGCCAGCCGCTGGATCGATCCTTTCTGGACCATGCCGCCAAGGCGCACCGCCCTGCCCACGTCGACATGATCCTTCTTCGCATCGCTGGGCGTGTAGAAATAGGCCGCCTGATCCTTGAGCGCCGACATGGCGAGCAGCGCCGCGCCGACGAGCGCGACGAGCGCGAGCAGGGCCAGGACAAGCCGCTGGTTCTTGGCCTTGATCGCCATCAGTCGCGCCTCGTCAGGGCATCTGCCTGCCGCTCGGCGCGGCGCATCCGCACGAAGCTGGCGACGAGCACAGCAAGCGTTCCGATGATGGTGAGCGCATAGGCGGCGGCGATGAAGGGCCAGTGATTCATTCCGCGGTCATCCGCTTCAGCCGCGCCTCGATCTTCGCCTCGGCGAGCATCGCCCGCATCCGCATCAGCACGATCGCCGCGAACAGCAGCGAGAAGCCGAGGGTCGACACCAGCAGCGGCCAGAGGAGTGAGGGGTCGATCTTCGATCCGCCCAGGCCGATGCTCTGCCCCTGATGCAGCGTGCGCCACCATTCGACCGAATAATGGATGATCGGGATATTGGCGGCACCGACCACGCCGAAGATCGCCGAGATGCGATCGTTGCTGCCGCGCTCGGCCCCGGCGGAGGACAGGGCGATATAGGCAAGATAGAGGAAGAAGAGGATGAGCATCGAGGTCAGCCGCCCGTCCCATTCCCAATAGGTGCCCCAGGTCGGCCGGCCCCATAGCGAGCCCGAGACCAGGCACAGGCCCGTGAACAGCGCGCCGGGCACCGCGATCGCGCGGGCCGCGACGGCGGCGAGCGGATGGCGCCAGATCAGCTGCATCAGGCTTGAAACCGCGATCCCGCTCCACCCCGCCATACCCAGCCAGGCGGCCGGCACATGGACATACATGATCCGCACGCTCTCACCCTGAAGATAATCGGACGGGGTGAGAAACAGTCCGGGGATGAGGGCGAGCGCGATCAGCAGCGCGCCGCCCCACCCCAGCCAGGGAGTCAGCGGACGTGCAATCGAGAGAAAGCGGGCCGGGTTCGCGAAAATATGCACGGACGCAGGCCATAGAGCAGCTTCATGCGGCTGGGAAGATGGTGTGCGGGGTTGCGGCATATGCCATTTCGTCCCATGGGCCGGCGCTATGCCCGACGCCGATCGACCGCTGCAGGGAGCCCATATTCTGCGTGGAATCGCGCTGCGCTGCCTGTCGGTGATCTGCTTCGCGGTCATGAGCACGGCCATGAAGTGGGCCAGCCAGGACGGCGTGACCGCCATCGAAATGCTCTTTTTTCGGTCGGTATTCGGGCTGCCGGTGGTGCTGGGCTGGCTGATGCTCGGCCCCGGCCTCGGCGTGATCCGGACCCGGCGGCCCGGCGCGCATCTGCTCCGCTCGGCCATCGGTATCAGCGGGATATTGCTGGCGTTCGGCGCGCTGATCCGGCTGCCGCTGGCCGATGCCGTCACGATCGGTTTCTCGGCGCCGATTTTCGCGACGATCCTGTCGGCGCTGCTGCTTCGCGAACGAGTCGGTCCGCATCGCTGGACCGCGGTGGCACTGGGCTTTGCCGGAGTGGCGCTGGTCGTGCGGCCGGGCGGCGAGGTCCTCGATCATCTCGGCCTGCTGATGGCGATCGGCGGCGCCGTGGGAAGCGCCGGAGTCACCGTCGCGATTCGCCAGCTCGGCACCACCGAACATCCGGGGACGATCGTCATGGGCTTCTTCCTATGTTCGACGATCGTCAGCGGCATCGGCATGCTGTTCGTCGCCCAGCCCCATGATGCCGCCACATGGGCAGTGCTGGTGTTGGCGGCGGTCTCCGGTGCCGCCGCGCAACTGCTGATGACCCAGTCGCTGCATGCCGCGCCGGTCTCGGTCGTCACACCGTTCGACTATCTGCAGATCATCTGGGTCACCGTGCTGGGCTGGCTGATCTGGGCAGCCGTTCCGGGGCTGAACACCGTGCTGGGCGCCGCGCTGATCATCGCGAGCGGCCTGTATACGGTATGGCGCGAGCACCGGCTGCACCGCGAACGCATCGCGGCGACCCCGCTGCTCGAATAGCCTCCCCGCTCAGCCCCGGCCGATCAGGCGCATGGCCATACGATCGGCGACGACCGCAGCCGGCACGCCGCTCTGCGCACTTTCGGACCAGATCGATTCGAGCCGCTCGGGAATCTTCGCGACCCGCGCCTCGACCTCGGCCCGGTCGCCCTGGCCGAGATATTCGAGCGCGACATTGATGATGCCGCCCGCATTGATCACATAGTCCGGCGCATAGAGGATGCCGCGATCATGGATGCGGTCGGCATCGGCCGGCGTCGCGAGCTGATTGTTCGCGCCGCCCGCGACGATGCCGGTCCGGAGCCCGGCGATCGAGCGCTCGTCCAGGATGGCGCCCAGCGCACAGGGGCTCAGCACGTCCGCCTCGATCGTCATGATCTCATGGGCGGGGACCACCACCGCGCCGAGCTCGTCGGCGAGCGCCTTGGCCCGCCGGCCATCGACGTCCGACAGGGTCAGCCTGGCACCGTCGGCCGCGAGCAGCCGGGCCAACCCGCCGCCGACGCTGCCCACACCCTGAATCGCGACATGGACGCCTTTGGGGTCGGTCTTGCCGAGCCCCCGGCCGATCGCGGCCCTGACGCCCAGATGGACACCCTTCGCCGTGGTCGGCCCCGGGTCGCCACCGGCGCTGCCCGCCGCGACCGGAAGGCCCGAGACATGGCGGGTGGTCCTGGCAATCGCGACCATATCGGCATCGCTCATGCCGACATCCTCCGCGGTGACGTAGCGGCCGCCAAGGGAATCGACCGCCCGCCCAAAGGCGGCAAGCATCTCCGGCGTCTTGGTGCGCAGGGGATCGGCCAGAATGACGCCCTTGCCGCCGCCCATGGGCAGTCCGGCCATCGCATTTTTGAAACTCATGCCCCGCGACAGGCGCAGCGCATCCGTGATGGCGTCGGCCGGGTCGGCATAATGCCAGAAGCGCGTTCCGCCGGCGCCCGGCCCGAGATGGGTGGAATGGAGCGCGATCACCGCGGTCAGGCCCGACGCCGCATCGCGAAACAGATGGACGCCCTCATGGTCGTCGAAATCGGGATAGGTCCAGGGAGCGGTCATGCGAACCTCGCGC
>SCUQ01000426.1 GCA_004297635.1 Rhizorhabdus sp.
GGCGACCACGGTGCGCATCAGATAGGCGCGCTCCGCGGCGAAACCCGTCATCGCGGCATCGAGCCAGGCGCGGACCGCCGGGTCGGCGGCCTTGTCGCGCGCATGATCTATCACGCCGGGCTGGCGGCCGTGCAGGCTGGACACGAGATGCACCGCATCGGCCAGATCGCGCCCCGCCTCGCGGCCGCGCGCGAAGATCGAACAGGCGATATAGGGATGGCCCTTGGCCCCGTCGGCGGCAAGCAGCGCGCCGATCGTCTCGGCCGCGCCGGGACGCGCAGCCTCCTGCTGAACTAGATACGCCATACGCCACATCCCAAATACGACCGGACACACGCGAGTGACGCGAACGGCGCCCCTCACCCGAATCGCTATAGAACGGATGCGGTAAATGGGCGGTTACGGAGGAGAAATATTTATGCCGGCGCCGGCCCGCGTCGCAGATGCCGGAGGAGTTGGCGCAAAACCCTCATTCCCCGTTCACCTTCTCCGCGCTAAGGTGGCCGGCTTATGGCGCGATCTTCCTCCCGTTCGAACGACTGGGGTTTCCCCCGCTGGCGTGGCTATGGCAGCGAGCGCGGGGCGACAAAGGTGCGGATGTGCGACCGGCATGGCTGCGACCAGCCCGGCGACTGCCCCGCCCCCAAGGCTCCCAACAGCCCCCAGCGCTGGTATTTCTGCCCCCGGCATGCCGAGGAATACAACCGCAACTGGGACTATTTCGCCGGCCTGTCGGCCGAGGAGGCCGCTCAGCGCGAGGCCAATGAGCGCCGCGATTCGTCGGGCTATGCCGAGCAGGCGCATTATGGCTGGGCCGGCCCCGGCGACGGCCGCTGGAGCCGCGACGAGATGCGCGCCTTCGAAACGCTGGAGCTGGAGGTCGACGCCGATTTCGAGACGGTCAAGACGGCGTGGCGGCGGCTGGCCAAGGCCAATCATCCCGATGTGAAGCCCAATGACGCCGAGGCCGCCGTCCGCTTTCAGGCGGTGCAGGCCGCCTTCGAGATATTGCGCCGCGCCGAGGAGCGGCGGCCGCGCTGATCCGCCGGCGGTCGGCGCCATGCGGGCGCTCAGTAAGAACACCTAGTTGGAACAGCGGTCCCAAGGGAACATTACCTTCCCAATAGGAGAATGCTGTTGCGTATCTTGTGCGTTGATGACGACCGGCTGGTCCTGGCGATTACCGCGGACCTGCTGCGCGACCTGGGTCATGAGGTCATAGAGGTCAGCGCCGTATCCGACGCAAGCCGGATCGTCGCCGCCGACAATATCGGCCTCGATCTGCTGATCACCGATATTCACCTGCCCGGTGCGATCGACGGCATCGGCCTTGCGGAACGGGCGCGCCGCACGCACCCCAGGCTGCCGGTGATCTATTTCAGCGGGCTGGCACATGTCGTGCCGCCAGGCATCAAGAGCACGGTGCTGCACAAGCCGTGCACCCTGGGTGAGCTCGAACGCGCGATCGACCTGACACGCCGCTGCCCTGTCGGCACACCCATGTCGCCAGCCGCCTCAACCGGTTAGCACGGCCAGACTCGCCCGCTCGTTCGCACGCAGCGCCTTCGGTTCGCGCGGAATATCGTCGATCCACCGCCCAGCCTTGGCCATCGCGATGAAGGCCGGCGCGACATAGGATGTACGGCACACCGCCGGCGTATTGCCGAGCTGGCGGGCGACTTCCTCCAGCAGGGTCTTGACCGATGTCCGCCGGCCGCGCGCCAGCATCCCTGCCGCGACCGCGCAGGCGCGCCATGTCCGGAAGGTCTTGGCGGTGCCGCTGCCCTCGGTCAGTTCGGCGATCCAGGCATTGATGTCTGCGGCCCGAACCCTGAGGCCCGATCGCATCGCGAACAAATCCCCGGCACCGCCGCGCTTCAGTTCGGCCAGCGCCGCCGCCAGCGCCGCATCCTTGCCCGCCAGTTCGGCGCGGATGCCATGTTTACCGTAGAAGCAAAGCCGGATCTCGTCGCCGTCGATCCGGGCGTGGCGGTTCAGCAGCGTGGTCGCGCCGAAACTGCCGCGCGCCGCCGAATCGGTCGAGCCGACGCGGATCGCGAAACCGTCGAGCAACCGCACCGCCGCTGCCGCGCCCGTTCCCAGGGATCGTCGCTCTTGAGCGCCTTGCGCACCGCCGCGCGAAGATGGGGGAGATGGGTCGCGAATTCGGGCAGCCCGGCGAACTTCTCCTCGTCGCGCGCCTCGCGCCACGCCGCATGGTAACGATATTGCTTACGGCCGGCGGCATCGAGGCCGGTCGCCTGGACGGGGGCCTGCGGATCGGGGTTTATCCACACCCTGCGCCACGCCGGCGGAATGCCGAGCGCCAGGATACGCATCCGCGCATCGACGTCGCGGACGGTCGACCCGTCGGGATGCAGGAAGCGCCAGCCGCGCCCGCGCCGGATACGCGAGATGCCGGGGGCGGAGTCGATCGTGTCGAGCTGCTCGACGGGACGGTGCTGCATGAGGGCGAAACGCCGGAGATCCCGATTGGGTGCCCGCCCCCATCGCGTACCTTAAAAAAGCCCGTCGCGCCTATTCCGCCAGATCGTCCGGCAACGGATCCCTGCCCGAGATTCGCCGCGCCAGCGCCTCCCCGTCGCCCAGCGTCCAGCGGCCGGGAATCTCGATCACGCCATTGGCGATCGGCTTGCGGATCAGTTCGCCGGCAAGCGGCTTGCCGTCCAGCGCGATCAGCATCGGCTTTCCGACCAGCGCGCCGCTGATTCCTTCCAGCCGCTTCGCCGCTGACGTGGTCAGCGTCAGCATCATCCCGACCTTGCCGTTGACGTCGGGCAGCGCCCGGGCATCCAGGATCTCGGCGGGGGCGAACATCTCGCCTCCGATCGTCAGCACGCCGGTCTCGAAGGTCGCCGGCGCGGGCGTCGCTGCGGCCACGCCAGGCGGCGCCGCGGCAAGCAGCGCAATAGCGATGAGCCGCTTCATGCGTAGCGCTCCGAAGTCGACCGGATGAGTGCGATCATGTTGGGGATTCCCTGGGTACGGTTCGAACTGAGCTGATTGCGCAGATCGAAGGGGTCGAGCGCGGCGGCGATGTCCATATCGCGGATCTCGGCGGCCGGCCTGTCCTGCACGGTCAGCAGCACCAGTGCGATGATGCCCTTGGTGATGGCTGCATTGCTGTCGGCAAGGAAGTGGAGGGTGCCATCGTCCCGAACCGTGGGATAGACCCAGACCTGAGCGGAACAGCCGCGTACCAGCGTCGCATCGGTCTTGAGCGGATCCGGCATCGGCTCCAGCGCCCGACCGAGATCGATCAGCAGACGGTAGCGATCGTCGGCGTCGAGGAATTCATATTCGTCGAGGACGTCGGCAAGGCTGGCGGGGGCGGTCATGGCGCGAGCGCTAGAGGATTTGCCCGCGAATTTGAACTGCCTTCACCCGCTCTTTGTCATCCGGAACCTGTTCAGGATCCATTCTTCGACGCGAGCAGGTCAATTTGCGGGGCATTCATGCTGAAACAAGGTCAGCATGACGCCCTGCGTAGGTCAGAGATCGACCCCCGCCGCGATCGCTTCCAGCTTGCGGATGCGCTCCTTCAGGTCGGCCAGTTCGATGCGGGCCGCCGGAGACGGAGAGGTGATCGGGTCGGAAATGCCGGTGCGGCGCTCGATCTTCATCCGCTCGAGCTCGAGCCAGCCGCGCCAGCCGTTGAGCGCCGCGAAGGCGATCACGCTCAGGCCGATCAGGCTTGCGCCGGCGATGGTCATCCACATGACGGGATCGGTCATGGTCGTCATCCTTCTGCTCAGTCGCGGTTGCGGAGCGCCTCGATCTCCCGATCGAGCGTCAGGCCGCGGTCATTCTCGGTGGCGATCCGCTCCAGCACCGCGACCCGCTCCTTGAGCGCGCGGAGGTCCTCACGGAGCCGCTGGTTTTCGGCATCATCGCCGGGGCGGACGAATGCCTCGCCCTTGTGCTGGCGTACGACGCCATATTTCGCGCGAAAAATGCTGGCGATCGCGGTGATCGCGACGATCAGCACCACCATTTCGAACGGATTCATCGTCTTTGCCTCCGACTATCGCGATGTCAGTTGATCGGCGCGTCGCGCAGCCGGTCGATCTCGTCGGCCAGCACGATCGAGCGATCGGTGAGGATGCGCTCCAGCACCGCGACGCGCTGTTCCAGCCGTTCGGTCTTGGCGACATATTGGGCGGCCTTCTCGGCGGTGTCGGCCGAGATCGCGCCGAGCTGCTTTTCCTTGAAACGCATCCAGTCGGTGATCACCCAGCCGAGGATGGCGAGGATCGGGATGCTGAGGGCCAGGAAGGCGAAGGCAACGTTCATCGATCAAACCCCTAAACCGTGAGCCGATTACTATTTACAGCCATGTTTGTCCGATTTTTCGACAAACGACATGGCAGCTTCGACAAATGTCGGCGATCGTGTAATATTATATCAGTCAGCTTGCATCTGATGAAAGATCACATCGTCAGCGCAGTGCGTCGATCTCGCGGGCCAGAGCCGAGTTGTGGCTGGTCACATGGGCCTCGATATCGGCGATGCGGCGATCGATGTCGCGGAACTTGGCGCGCACGTCGCGCACCGAGGCACCCGGACGCGCCCGGACGGTCTGCCAGAACTTCTGATCCTCACGACTGGTGTCGTAGAATTCGCCGGGCTTGTCGCTGGCGAGCCAGTTGACCATCAGATAGGCGATCACCGTCCAGGGAAAGCCACCGATCATGGTGAGCAGCACGGTTCCCACCCGAACCAGCGTCACGTCGACGCCGGTATAATCGGCGATTCCGGCACAGACGCCAAGCCATTTGGCATTGCGCTTGTCGAGATAATATTTCGTACGGCGAGCGGACATTTTCCAATTTCCTTCCTGGGGGGGGCAGCCTGCGATCAGCTGTCGCGGCGCCACTCTTCGTCATGGGCGCGATCGACGCTCTGCCGGGGGCGCCACGCCGGGTCCTGGCTGTCCAGGATCCGCTCCAGCGTGCCCAGCCGTTCATCGAGCCGCCGGGCAAGCAGATGCATGTCGTCGAGCAGTCTTTCATCCTCGACGGTCAGGCCGCCATTCTTCTTCCACTGGGTCACATAGTGGAAGATCAGCCAGGGCAGGCCCAGGAAGAGGATGCCGACGACGACGATCGGAACGAGCACGTCCTCCATCGCCTCAGGCTCCCTTGCCCTGCGCCCTGGCCTTCAGCGCGGCCAGTTCGGCGTCGACCTTGTCGCTCGACCGCAGCTCGGCGATCTCCTCTTCCAGCGTCTTGGGCGCAGCGCCCATGCCGGCCGCTTCGGCGCGGCCCTCGGCATAGTCGACGCGGCGTTCGAGCAGCTCGAAGCGCGAAAAGGCCTCGTCGACCTTGGCGCCGGCATACATCTCGCGCATCTTCGCGCGGTTGTTCGCCGATTCCAGCCGGGTAACGATGCTGTTCTGGCGGGCACGCGCCTCGCGCAGCTTTCCCTGCAGCTTGGCGATGTCGCCTTCCGAGGATTTGAGCGATTCATCGAGCAGGGTGATCTCGTCGTGCAGCTGTTCCGCCAGATCGGCCGCCTTCTGCTTTTCGATCAGCGCCGCCTTGGCCAGGTCCTCGCGGTCCTTGGACAGCGCCAGCTCGGCCTTTTCGAGCCAGTTGGCCTGAACCGTGTCCAGCTTGGCGATCTGCCGGCGCAGCTCCTTCTGATCGGCGATGGTCCGCGCCGCCGAGGCGCGCACCTCGACCAGAGTCTCCTCCATTTCGAGGATGATCATGCGGATCATCTTCGCGGGGTCCTCGGCCTTGTCGAGCAGGTCGGTGACATTGGCGGCAATGATGTCGCGGGTGCGGGAGAAAATCCCCATCGGTAAGCTCCTTATGACGCTCGATACGGTTGTTGCCCTGTATCTCAGCAGGAAGCGTGCCAATTGCATAACCGGCGGAATTCCGCGCTTTTTCCGCGACGGCCCGGGGCTTGGCCTATTTTTCTATTGCCAAGACTTGGCAAAACACGCCAACTCTCAGCCATGGAACGCGAAGCCCAGTTCATCGGCCAGTCCTATGCCTTTCTCGATTCGGTCGAGCGGGCGAGCCGCGCCGCCGCGCTCAACCGCCCGGTGCTGGTGATCGGCGAGCGCGGCACGGGCAAGGAGCTGGTGGCCGAACGGCTCCACCGCCTGTCCCAGCGTTGGGACGGGCCACTGGTGGTGATGAACTGCGCCGCGCTGCCCGAAACGCTGATCGAGGCCGAGCTGTTCGGCCATGAGGCGGGCTCCTTCACCGGTGCCACCAAGGCGCGCCAGGGCCGCTTCGAGGAGGCCGACGGCGGCACCCTGTTCCTCGACGAGCTGGCGACCCTGTCGATGGGCGCGCAGGAACGGCTGCTCCGCGCGGTCGAATATGGCGAGGTGACGCGGATCGGATCGTCGCGCGCGGTGCGTGTCGATGTCCGCATCGTCGCGGCGACCAACGAGCATCTGCCCGATCTCGTCGACAAGGGCCGCTTCCGCGCCGATCTGCTCGACCGGCTCTGTTTCGAAGTGATCACCCTGCCGCCCCTGCGCGCCCGCGAAGGCGACGTGCCGGTGCTGTCCGATCATTTCGGCCGGCGCATGGCGGCCGAGCTGGGCTGGCCCCACTGGCCCGGCTTCGGCCCGCGAGCCGCACAGCAGCTCGCCACCCATGACTGGCCCGGC
>SCUQ01000427.1 GCA_004297635.1 Rhizorhabdus sp.
CCGTGGTTGACGAGCAGCACCGCTTCGGAGTCGCGCAGCGGATGCTGCTGCAGGCCAAGGCCGATCGCCCGCCGCATCTGCTGGTGATGACCGCCACCCCGATTCCGCGCACGCTGACGCTCAGCCATTATGGCGAGATGGACGTCAGCCGCCTCGATGAGATGCCGCCCGGTCGCCAGCCGATCGAGACGCGGGTCATCGCGGGGGAGCGGCTGGACGAGATCGCCGGAGCGCTGGGCCGCCATCTCGCCGCCGGACGCCAGGCCTATTGGGTCTGCCCGCTGGTGGAGGAAAGCGAACAGTCCGACCAGGCTGCGGCGGAGAGCCGTGCGGAGACGCTGCGGCAATTGTTCGGCGACAAGGTCGGCGTCGTACACGGCCGGATGAAGGGGCCGGAAAAGGACGCGGTGATGGCGGATTTTTCGGCCGGCAAGCTCGGCGTTCTCGTCGCGACGACAGTGATCGAGGTCGGCGTCGACGTGCCCAACGCCACGTTGATGATCATCGAGGGGGCGGATCGCTTCGGGCTCGCCCAGCTTCATCAGTTGCGTGGGCGGGTGGGGCGGGGCGACCAGCGCTCCGTCTGCCTGCTGCTGCGCGGCAATGCCTTGTCGGAAACGTCGCGCGCGCGTCTGGCGCTGATGCGCGAAACCAATGACGGCTTCCGCATCGCGGAGGAGGATCTGCGCCTGCGCGGCGCGGGTGAGATCCTCGGCACCCGCCAGTCCGGCGAAGCGGCCTTTCGCCTCGCCGGCCCCGAGCGCACCGCTGCCCTGATCGATGCAGCCACCCAGGACGCCCGGCTGCTCGTCGATCGCGACGGCGGCCTCGACAGCGAGCGCGGCCAGGCGGCACGCATCGCGCTCTACCTGTTCGAACGGGATGCGGCTGTCGGACTGCTGCGGGCGGGCTAGGTCGGCGGTTGGGGAAAAGTAGGGCGGCGCGGCCGGGGGGACGCCGCGCCGCCTTCAGGCCTGA
Source organism: Rhizorhabdus sp. (assembly GCA_004297635.1). GTDB lineage: Bacteria > Pseudomonadota > Alphaproteobacteria > Sphingomonadales > Sphingomonadaceae > Rhizorhabdus. The sequence goes on from SCUQ01000427.1 coordinate 979, forward strand.
TCGCCGGAGGCGTGCATCAGGCCCGAAACATGATCATCCCATCGGCCAGCGCTGGCGTTTCTGCCGCGCCGCGTTGAGCATCGCCGTATAGGCATAATGGTCGATCGGCTTGATGAACTCGGCACCGACCCGGCCGCCGAGCGACCACACCACCTTGGCGGTCACCTGGCCCAGCCGGGGCAGGGCGAGGCGGACGATCGAGCCCTTTGGGGTCTCGCCATATTCGCGGACCATGAAGCCCAGCGGCGAGATGTTCACCAGCAGCACGTCGCTGCCGTGATGGTCTCTCGTGAACATGCGGGTGGGCAGCGCCACCTCGTCGCGCGGAGCCCGGCGCTGCTCGGCATATTTGGCGTCGTCGTCGCTGCCCGTCGTCAATATTTCCGCGCTCTGGCTCATGATCTCATGTCCTTGTTTCAACACGAGAATTGCCCAGCGGCTTTGCGAAGTTGTTAATCGTTTCGGTGAATGAAGGGTTAAGCCCGATTCTTGCGACCAAGGTCTAAGGCCCGGCGCGGAAGGGCCCCGCACGAATGCATCAGCGCCGCAGGTCGACCGGGAGAATCGGCTGGGAGATGATCGTCTCCATCCTTTTCCAGCGCGCCGCTGGCGAAGCGCCGGAACGCGCCAGATCCCGGGCCACCATGTCCTGGCCCAGGCCGTAATTGATCACATAGCTGCGGTAATTGTCGGTGAAACTCAGCGACTGTTCGGCGCGCTTGCGGCTGATCAGCTGGTAGCGCTGGATCAGGTTTAGCGCTTCCGCGCGGTTAACCTTTCCGTCGAGATAGGCGGCGGCGATCGTCATCCGCGCCCCGGCGAGCTGGTGGAGCAGATCGAGCAGCCGATCATAGTCGGCCGCCCCCTTCGGATCGAGCCCGGCGAGCGGATAGAGCTTCGCCGCCTCGAAGCGCGCCCGCTCCGCGCCGGGAAAGGCCAGATCGATCCCGGCATTGGCCGATCCTTCGGCGATCAGGCTCTGTGGACTGAACAGCGGATAGACGGTGAACTCGACCCAGCCCCTCGCGCGGGCGAGATTGCGCTCCAGCAGCAAGTTGAGCAGGTGATGTCCCGGATAGCCCTCATGGCAGCCGAGATCGACCGCGCGATCGATCCGTACCGGCAGGTCGGTGTTGACCTGGATCAGGCTGTGGGCATCGCCCTTGTACCAGTTATAGCCGGACCAGCTCTTGCCGGTGACGAACTCCAGCTCGAACCGCTCCTGCTGTGGCATGGCGATATGCGCGGCACTGCGGGCGCGGCATTCGGCTATGGCGGCGCGCATCACCGGCTCCAGCCTGTCGCCGGGGACGATGAAGCGGTTCTGCCAGGCATCGACCCGTTCCCATAGCGGCCCCGGACCCGGCACCATCGCCTCGATCTTCGCGATCACGGGATCATAGAAACTCAGCGGCTTCAACTGCGGCCGCACCCCGAACAGGCCCTCGGCTTCATCGGCGAAGCTGAACGTCGCGCCCGCCTTCATCGCCAGCCGGGTTTCGGCGGCCTTGAGCTGCGCCGCCAGGAAGCGCCGGCGCTGGCGATCATCGGGGGTGAGCGCTTCGGGTTTCACCGCGTTGAGGCGGACGCTCAGCGCGCGGGCATCCCGGCGCAGCGTGGCGATGTCGCGCGGCTTGGCCTTGGCGTCCTCAGCCCAGGCTTTCGGGCCGTAATAGGCGTCGACATAGCCTTCCTCGCGCTCGCCGGCCTCGAGGGTAAGGTGGACATAGGCCTCGGCGATGCCGTCGAGCGGCGAGGGCGCCCGCTTGGCACCGATGGCGAAGGCGAGCGCGGCGATAAGGAGGAAAGTGCGGATCATCGGCCGCACTGTACCCCGCCCGCCGTCATGCTGAAACAGGTTGAGCATGACCGAGACGGATTATCGCGTCAGCAGCCCATGCTTCTTCTTGCCGAGGCTGAGCTTCACAGACGTTCCCCCGACCTCGACGGTCCGGTCATCCTTCTCCGGCTCGCCATCGATCCGCACCGCGCCTTCCGCCAGCTTGCGCTTGGCCTCGCCCTTCGATGCCGCGAAGCCGAGCCCGACCAGCGCGTCGATCAGCGAGATGCTGCCAGCCGGCACTGACAGGCTCGGCAGGTCGCCTCCGGCGGCGCCCTCTTCGAACGTCTTCCGTGCGGTCTCGGCAGCAGCGACAGCCGCCTCTGCGCCACGGCACATCGTCGTCGCCTCATTGGCGAGCACGATCTTGGCCTGGTTGATCTCCTGCCCCTCCAGCGCTTCCAGGCGGGCGATCTCGTCGAGCGGCAGGTCGGTGAACAGGCGCAGGAAGCGGCCGACATCCTTGTCGTGGGTGTTGCGCCAGAACTGCCAGTAGTCATAGGCGGGCAGGCTCTCCTCGTTGAGCCACACCGCGCCCGACATGGTCTTGCCCATCTTGCCGCCATCGGCGGTGGTGATCAGCGGCGTGGTCACGCCATAGACCTCCTGGCCCAGCATGCGCCGCGACAGCTCGATGCCGTTGACGATATTGCCCCACTGGTCCGATCCGCCCATCTGCAGCCGGCAGCCGCTGCGGCGGGCCAGCTCCATGAAGTCATAGGCCTGCAGGATCATATAGTTGAATTCGAGGAAGCTCAGCGACTGCTCGCGGTCCAGCCGGAGCTTCACCGAATCGAAGCTCAACATCCGGTTGATCGAGAAATGCTGGCCCACCTCGCGCAGGAAGGGGATATATTCGAGCTTGTCGAGCCAGTCGGCATTGTCGACCATCACGGCATCGGTCGGGCCGTCGCCGAAGGTCAGGAAACGCTCGAAGATGCGTTTGATCGAGGCGACGTTGGCCGCGATGATCTCGGTCGTCATCAGCTTGCGGGCTTCGTCCTTGAAGCTCGGATCGCCGATCTTGCCCGTGCCGCCGCCCATCAGGACGATCGGCTTGTGCCCCGCCTGCTGCATCCGGCGCAGCAGCATGATCTGCACGAGACTGCCGACATGGAGCGAGGGTGCGGTCGGGTCGAAGCCGATATAGCCGGGCATCACCCCGGCGGCGGCGAGCTTGTCCAGCCCCTCCGCGTCGGTGATCTGGTGGATATAGCCCCGCTGTTCGAGCAGGCGCAGCAGTTCGGATCTGTATTCGGTCATGACGGCGGGGCGATTAGCACGCGGGGCGACGGCCTGTCAGTACTCTTGCGCTTCGGTCCGCACCCGGCCAATCAGGGGGCATGACGAAGATGCTTGCCGTCGGCCTGATGTCGGGAACCTCGCTCGACGGAATCGATGCCGCGCTGATCGAGACCGACGGGGCCGGTCATATCCGCCCCATCGCCTTCCGGTCGGACCCGTACAGCGCCCAGGCGCGCGACCAGCTACGCGAGGCGGCGGCGCTGGCGCTGAGCTTCGACAAGCCGAGGCCCAGCCCGAAGATCGTCGACGCCGAACGGATGCTCACCAACCGCCACATCCTGGCGGTGCGCCAGCTGTTGTCGGCAGCCAATGTCGAGGCGACGGACGTCGATGTGGTCGGCTTCCACGGACAGACGATCGCGCACCGGCCCGATCGCGGCTGGACCTGGCAGATCGGCGATGGCGCGGCGATGGCGCAGGCGCTGGGCATTAAGGTGGTCAACGACCTGCGGGCGGCCGATGTCGCGGCGGGCGGGCAGGGCGCGCCGCTCCTTCCGGTCTATCATCGTGCGCTCACCACCGGCCTGGCCGGGCCGGTCGCGGTGCTCAATCTCGGCGGGGTCGGCAACATCACCTGGCTCGGTGCGGGCGAGGCCGACCTGATCGCCTTCGACACCGGCCCGGCCAATGGCCTGATCGACGACTGGATGCTTGCCGAGACCGGATCGCCCTATGATGCGCATGGCGCCTTCGCCGCGCGCGGCAAGGTCGATCGCACGGTGCTCGATACGTTGCTCGCCAATGACTGGTTCGATGCGCCGCCGCCCAAGTCGCTCGACAGGGCCGATTTCACCATCCAGCCGGCGCGGGGCCTGTCGGCTGCCGATGGCGCCGCGACCCTGACGGCCTTCACCGCGGAGACGGTCGCGCTGGCGCTGCGCCACCTGCCGGCCCCGCCGACGCGCCTGATCGTCGCGGGCGGCGGCCGGCATAATCCGACGCTGATGACCATGATCACCGCAGCCACGAACATCGCCGCCGAACCGATCGAGGCGCTCGGCTGGAACGGCGATGCGACCGAGGCGGAGGGCTTCGCCTATATGGCGGTACGCTCACTGAGGGGAGAGGCGATCAGCTTTCCGGGGACAACGGGCGTGCCGCGGCCGATGAGCGGCGGGGTGGCGCACGAGCCTTGAAACGCCTGTCCCCATATGGGAGAGGACAGGAAAGTCACTTCTTCCGCGCCAGGCTCCGCATCGCATCCTCCAGCCCGGACAGGGTCAGCGAATACATCCGATTCTCCATGATCTCGCGGATCATGCGCGTCGACTGGCTGTGCATCCAATAGGGCTCGGGCGACGGGTTCAGCCATACCGCCGACGCATAGACGTTGAGCAGGCGTTTCAGCCAGACGTCACCCGCTTCCTCGTTGAAATGCTCGACCGATCCGCCCGGCTGGACGATCTCATAGGGGCTCATCGCGGCGTCGCCGACGATGACGAGCTTATAGTCATGGCCATATTTGTGGAGCACGTCCCAGGTCGGGGTGCGCTCCTGGAAGCGGCGGCGATTATCCTTCCACACGCCTTCATAGATGCAGTTGTGGAAGTAGAAGAATTCGAGATGCTTGAACTCGGCTGTCGCAGCCGAGAACAGCTCCTCGCACAGCTTGATATGCGGGTCCATCGATCCGCCGATGTCGAGGAACAGCAGCAGCTTGACCGCGTTGCGCCGCTCCGCGCGCATATGGATGTCGAGAAAGCCGCGCCGCGCGGTGCCGTCGATCGTGCCTTCCAGATCCAGCTCGTCCGCCGCGCCCTCGCGCGCGAAACGGCGCAGGCGGCGCAGCGCGACCTTGATGTTGCGCGTGCCCAGCTCGACATCATTGTCGAGATTGCGGAACTCGCGCTTTTCCCACACCTTGATCGCGCGCTTGTTCTTGCTCTCTCCGCCGATGCGGACGCCTTCGGGGTTATAGCCCGAATTGCCAAAGGGGGATGTGCCGCCGGTGCCGATCCACTTGCTGCCGCCCTCATGCCGGCCCTGCTGCTCCTCGAGCCGCTTCTTCAGCGTCTCCATGATCTCGTCCCAGTCGCCCAGCGACTTTATCTGCTCCATTTCTTCGGGCGAAAGATATTTCTCGGCGACCGCCTTCAGCCAGTCCTCCGGAATCTCATGCCCATCGGGTGCGGGCTCCAGGACGCCCCTGAACACCTTGCCGAACACCCGGTCGAACCGGTCGAGATGTCCCTCGTCCTTCACATAGGTGGCGCGGGCGAGATAATAGAATTCCTCCGTCGACCAGCCGATCACATCGCGATCGAGCGCTTCGAGCAGCGTCAGATGCTCCTTCAGGCTGGCGCCTATGCCCGCCGCGCGGAGCTCGTCGAGGAATCCGAAGAACATCAGGCCACCATAGCGCGGCGGTCATGATGACGCGACCACCATAGTGCGGCGAGGCTGACCAGCGCCGAGGCGCTCAGATAATAGCCGACGAAGCCCAGTCCGCCGCGATCGGCCAGCCACTGCGCCACGGCGGGCACCGGCGCCGCGCCGAGGATGCCGGCGATGTTGAAGGTCATCGACGCCCCGGTATAGCGCACGCGCGGCGGGAACAGCGACGGCAGGAAGGCACCGAGCGGCCCATAGACGAAGCCCATCATGAACAGCGCCAGCGCCAGCCAGACCGAGATGACCGGCAGCGCGCCGCTCAGGAACATCGGCCCCATCATCAGGCCGGTCGCGATCGTTCCGACGCAGCCGCAGATCAGCACATAGCGGGGGCTCCTCACGTCGGACCACCAGCCCGCCAGCAATATGCCCGCTGCCATGAACAGGATCGTCACCAACTGCACGCCCAGGAAGGTTTCCTTGGAAATGCCCAGCGTCTTGGTGCCGTAGCCGAGCGCGAAGGCGGTCGCGAGATAATAGGTGGCAAAGCAGGCGACCGCGGCGAAGGTGCCCGCGACGGTCGGCACGAGATGGCTGCGGAACAGCTCCGCGATCGGGACGCGTGCAGGCTCGGCCTCGGCCAGCGCCGCCTGGAAGGCGGGGGTCTCGGTCAGCTTCAGCCGCACCCACAGGCCGACGCCGACGAGCAGCGCGGATCCCAGAAAGGGCAGGCGCCAGCCCCAGTCCATGAACTGCTGCTGCGTCATCGCCACGCCGAGGATCAGGAACAGCCCGTTGGCGGCGATGAAGCCGACCGGCGCGCCCAATTGCGGAAACATGCCATAGCGGCCCCGCCAGCCGGGTGGAGCGTTTTCCACCGCGAGCAGCGCTGCCCCGCCCCATTCGCCGCCGAGGCCGAAGCCCTGGCCGAAGCGCAGGACGGCGAGGAGCAGCGCGCCGATCCATCCGGCGGTCTCATAGGACGGCAGGAAGGCGATCAGCAGGGTCGACATGCCCATCACCATCAACGAGGCGACGAGCGTCGACTTGCGGCCGATGCGGTCGCCGAAATGGCCGAACGCCCAGGCGCCGAGCGGGCGCGAGAGAAAGGCGAGGCCCAGCAGCGTGTAGGACCAGATCAGCTGGGTCGACGGCTCGAACCCGCCAAAGAACAGTGGCCCGAAGACGAGTGAGGCGGCGGTCGCGAAGATGTAGAAATCATAGAACTCGACCGACGTGCCGGTAAGGCTGGCGAGCAATATGCGCCGCGTCGACGGTGGCTGGATGCTGTCGGCCATGGAAATCCCTCTTACCCGCGCCGGGATTGGCGCGGGAGAGGGGGCGGGTCAAGCAGCTATGCGGCCCCTCCCGCCGAGTTAAGGGGCCCAATGGCGGCTCAGCGGCACTTCACCTCGCCGCGATCGACCGACCGGCCGAGCGCACCGCCGGCAACTGCGCCGAGGATCGTGCCCAGGGTCGACGAGCGGCCATTGTCGATCGCATTGCCGAGCAGGCCACCGGCGACCGCGCCGACGATCAGGCCGGTCGTGCCGTCCGAGCGCCGGCAATAATAGCGACCGTTGCTGCCGCGATAGATGCGGTCGTTGCGGGTCAGGCGGCGCTCCTGATAGTAGCGGCCGTCGCGATAATAGCGGTCCGCATAATAGCGTCCGCCGGCGCGCCTGTCGGGGCGGTTCCAGTCATATTGGCGATAGTCGCGCCAAGCCTCGCGCCGGTCGCGGCGGGCCTCCTTGATGTCGCGGCGGGCCTCGCGCACGTCGCGCCGGGTTTCGCGGCGATCTTCACGCCACTCGCGGCGATCCTCGCGGCTCTGGGCGGCGGCGGGCTGGATGGCGATCGTCGCCGGGGCGATGGTCGCGGTCATGGCGATCGCCATGATGAACTTGCGCATTGTAAATCTCCTGTCCGATGGGGACGGAGGCACAACGGAAGGGCGCCGCCTAAGGTTGCGTGAACCCCATATTACGCCGCGTTCAGCGGGGAGACAGGACCGTTTATCCTATTTGCACTTCGCCGATCGCTGCTCGATTTCCCGTCCGAGCAGCGCGCCGCCGCCGCCGCCGATGAGCGTGCCTGCCGCGCGGTGGCGGCCGCCGTCGATGACGTTGCCGAGCAGCCCGCCCGCTACGGCACCGAGGATCGCGCCGGTCGTGCCGCTAGGCTTCGCGCAGTCGACCCCGGGTACGGGCGCGCGCGTCTCTCCGGCGGCGCTGGCGTGGCTGTCCTCCCAGCGCCGGGCATCGTCCGTGCGGGTGGCCCCCGTCGTCGCCCCTGCCGGGGGAATATCGTCGAGAAAGTCGTCGGGAAGCGCGGTGAGATTACGGCCGTCGGCGGGCGGCAGGCTCACCGCGCCGGCACCGGCTGCAGCGGCCAGGGCGACGGTAAGCACGGCGGTCTGGATGATCATACGCATCGGCATCTCCCTGGGCCATTCATCCGCCAGGCGAGGTTAGTGCGTCAACCCGTAACGAACGCACGAAAGGCCCGGCGGCCGAAGCCGCCGGACCCTCGTCGTCCGCATATCCGCGAACGGTCCTGATCGATGGTGCCGGCCGGCCGCCACGGGGGGCTCAGAAGCGCCCGGGCCGGATATCGATCCTGTCCGCCACGGATAAGATGCGGCTCAGCTCAGCGGCAGCGGGCGTCGCCGCGGTCGATCGAACGGCCGATCGCAGCACCGCCGCCCGCGCCCAGGATAGTGATCAGCGTGGTAGACCGGCCGTTGGCCAGCTGGTTGCCGAGCAGCCCGCCGGCGAGCGCGCCGATGATCAGGCCGGTGGTGCCATCCTCGCGGCGGCAATAATAGCGCCCGTCATTGCCGCGATAGATGCGATCGTTGCGGGTCAGCCGGCGCTCGCGATAGCTGGCATCATTGCGGTAATAGCGCGCGGCATCATAGCGGTTGCCATAGCGCGGATCGGGGCGGTTATAATCGTAGCGGCTGTAATTGCGCCATGCGTCGCGACGCGCATCGCGGCGGTCGTCGCGCCGTTCCGCGCGGCGATCCTGCCGGTCGTCGCGGCGATCGGCGCGATCGTCGCGACGTTGCTCGCGTCGGTCATGCTGCGACCAGCCCTGTTGGGCCATGGCCGGTATCGATGGCATGACCGTTGCGGCCAGGGCGGCCGCGATGATGAACCTGCGCATTTCGGATTATCCTTCGGGATAGTTGCGGGTTCAAAACGAAGCCTGATCGCAATGGTTGCGTGAATATAAAACTACCGTCCATTCACCCCTGCGACAGACAAGCAATATTTGTTTCCGAACGTATCCGAAACAACGGAACCATGCGGAAGGACATTCGTCTTTGCGACATCGGATCGATACGGATCGATTCCAGGAGAGCAGATCATGAAGACCTATATTCTAGCCGCCGGCATTGCCGCTGCCGCCCTCGTATCGACACAGGCGAACGCAGCAACCGTCTGCAAGCAGGACAATACCGGCCGCACCGTTGCGACCATCGCCGGCGCCGGCATCGGCGCCATCCTCGGCCGGGTGATCGATGGCGGCCGTCACAAGGAGGTCGGTACGATCGGCGGCGCCATCGCCGGCGGCATTGCGGGCAACCAGCTGGCCAAGGATGATCGCCCGCGCTGCGACGTCGCCTATGGCTATTATGATGAAAGCGGCCGTTGGCACGCCAACCGCATCGATGCGAACACGGCACGCGGCTATTATGATCGCAACAACAACTGGGTCGAAGGCGCGCCCAACGGCTATTATGACAATAACAACCGCTGGGTCGCATTCAACGGCGATGCCCAATATGCCGGCTATCGCGATCGCGACGGCCGCTATGTCCCGGTGGGCGTGAGCGGCTATTATGCCGCCGATGGCCAGTGGGTGCAGGCGACCGCGCCGGGCTATTATGACAGCCGTGGCCGCTGGGTCGCGGGTCCCGCCTCGGGCAGCTACGACGCCAATGGCCGCTGGATTCCCGGCAGCGCCAGCGGCACTCCTACCGGCTATTGGGAAGCACGCCGCTTCCCCGGCTATTATGACACGAACGGCCGCTGGGTCCGCGGCGAGGTGATGGGCTATTATGACGCGCGCGGCCGCTGGGTCTCCACCGGCACCGTCGATCGCCCGCAGAGCGTCGCCTATGGCCGCAACCAGGATGTCCGCACCCGCGAGGCGCGCATCGCCGAACGGATCGACCGCCAGCGCAGCCGCGGCGTGATCAGCAGTTCGGAAGCGCGCCGCGCCCGCAACGAGCTCGCCTCGATCCGCGCCGATGAGCAGCGCATGCGCCGCTCGGGCAATCGCTTCACAGCGAACGAGGAATCGGTGATTCACCAGCGCCTCGACGCGCTGACCCAGCAGTTGCGGGCGGACCGCAACGATGGGGACAATTGGGCGGGCTGATCGCGTCCGGCCGACCAGATGATGGGGCGGAGCTTCGCGGCTCCGCCCCATTTTCATATCCGCCGTCATCAACGTGGCGATCGGGCCGGGCGAAGAGAGGCGGGAAGCCGCGCTGCCTCAAATCTCGCTTCCCGTCGATGGAAGCCGTCTAGAAGCTTATGACGACGCTGACGATATCGGCATAGGCGCCAGCGGGCGGCGTCGGCTGGGATGGATTGATCTTAGCCACGTAATTCTGGATCTGCGCGGGTGTCGTCGCTCCGGTACCGGCGACGCTGCTGACGAGCGGATTGGTCTCGTCCCAGATCGTCGCGCCGTCCGCGCGGTAGATGTTATATTGCAGCACATGACCCGCGCCGTCGCTCATCGTCCGCCACGGTCGTGCCGCTCCTGCGCTGCCGCCGGAAAAGGCGACCTTGTAGGTCGCACCAAGCGAACAATCGATTAGGACCGCCTGGTTGACGGCGGTGAACTGGTTGACGAGCGCCGCGCTGCCGAAGCTGATATTGGGAGCACTGATGCGGCAATCCGCACCGACGGTGAGCGAGATCGGGATGGTCGAGGTGCCGGTGCTCGTCTCGTAGCCGACGCAGACGAGCCCCAGCACGTCCAGACCTGTACAGACCTTCCAGCTCCACTGCACCGTCAGCGTATCCGAATAAACGCCCGGCGGAATATTGGGACTGGCCGTGACGCGAGCGTACAACGCCGGCGAGAAGCTGTTGGGAAAAAGGATGTTCGCCAAGGAGAGCAGAGTCGGATTGAAATAGTTGATCGTTCCACCCTGCGTGAATCCAAAGGTCCCATTGCCGTCGGCGGCGACCGCGAAGGGGATGGTGCTCCCGCCGGGACCCTTCAGAAGAAAGCCGTTGGCGCTCGTCATCGTCGCCCGCGCATAGCCGGAGCCGAGAACGCTGAGCACCGATCCGGTGCACGCCAGGCCGGCTGGTCCGTTGATGCTGGCGACCGATCCTGCCCGGACGTCATAGGTCGAGCCATTGGCGAAGCGCATCGTCGGCGACGAAACGGTGCAGCCTGCCTGCGCGGCACCGGCGCCGGCCCAGAGGGCGACCAGGGCGATCAGGGCGCGAA
>SCUQ01000428.1 GCA_004297635.1 Rhizorhabdus sp.
GAACGACGGGCCGGACATGGATCATCTGCCCGGACCGGGTCACGAGGTCGGCGCTCCATTCGGTCGGGACCGGCCGGATCGCCAGCCGCGAGGCCGGCCGGGCTTCCCGTGTTATCACGACGCGCGCATCGAGGCAGATGATGCCGTCGGCATCGGCGAGGAGCGGGTTGATGTCCAGTTCGACGATGTCGGGCCAGTCGACGACGAGATTCGACACGGCGACCAGCGTTTCGGCGATACCCGCCAGATCGGCAGCGCGCTCGTCGCGATAGCCGGCGAGCAGGCGTGCGATGCGGGTTCGGCCGATCATCTCCCGGGCCTGGCCGATATGGATCGGCGGCAAAGCCATGACGATGTCGTTGATCGCCTCCACCGCCTTGCCGCCGGCGCCGAACAGCAGCACCGGACCGAAGGTGGGATCGTTCGCTACGCCGATCAGCAGTTCCGACGCATGCGGACGCACGCACATCTTTTCGACGGCGAAGCCGGTGATGCGGGCCTCGGGATGTTCGCGCCGGATGCGTTCGCCCATCGTGAAGGCACTGGCGGCGGCCACGGCGGGATCGCACAGGCCGAGCGCAACGCCGCCCTTGTCCGATTTATGGGAGATGTCCGGCGAGACGATCTTGACCGCATAGGGGGCGGTGAGGCCGGCGCAGGCATCGACCACATCGCCGGCCGCAGCGGCGAAATGGGTCGTCACGACGGGAATGGCATAGGCCGACAGCAATGCCTTGGCCTCGATCTCGTTCAGCACCGGCCGCCCTTCGGCCCGGGCCGCCGCGATGATCCGCGCCGCCTCCTTGCGATCGGGCCGCGATGGCCGCGCGATCGGGACGGTTTCGGTGACCGCGGCGCGGGCCGCCTGAGCCGCCAGGAGATAGCCGAGCCCCCGGACGGCATCGTCCGGCGCGCTGAACAGCGGTATGCCGGCCCGACCGAGAATTGCGCCGGCGCTCGCGCAGGTCGCATCCCCCAGCCAGCACGCGATGACCGGCTTGGCCGGGCCGGTTTTCCGGAGCAGGGAGAGTTGCTCCGACAGGGTCTCCGCGATGTCGATGGGGGAGGCCATGGCGGTCGGGCAGTGCATCACGAGGATCGCGTCGACGCCCGGATCGCCCCAGGCGGCGGCGATCGCCGCGCGATAGCGGACCGGCCCTGCATCGCCGATGATGTCGATGGGATTGGCGCGCGACCATGTCGTGGGAAGATGCTCGTCCAGCGTCTCGATCGTGGACGGATCGAGATCCGCCAGCCTGCCGCCGCACCCCGGCAGTTCATCGACCGCCAGCACCCCGGCGCCGCCGCCATTGGTGACGATCGCCAGCCGGTTGCCGCGCAGCGGCGGCAGCTTGCAGAGCACCTCCGCCGCGTCGAACAGCTGGGTGAGGCTGTTCACCATGACGATCCCGGCCTGCTCGAATGCGGCGCGATAGACCGGATAGGCGCCCGCCAGGGCGCCACTGTGCGACAGGGCGGCCCGGCAGGCGTCGGGGCTTCGCCCCGCCTTGATCGCGACGATCGGCTTGACGCGCGCCGCGGCGCGGGCCGCCGACATGAATTTCGCGGCGTTGGTGATGCCTTCGACATGGAGCAGAATCGCATCGGTATTGGGATCGGTGGCGAGCAGGTCGATCAGATCGGCCATGTCCACATCCGCCATGTCGCCGGCGGAGACGATAGCCGAAAAGCCGATATCGCGCGGCGCGGCCCAGTCCAGCATCGCCGTCACCAGGGCGCCGCTCTGCGAGATCAGCCCGAGCCGGCCCGGCTTCGCGGCGAGATGCGCAAAGGACGCGTTGAGGTTGGCATGGGGCATCAGCACGCCCAGGCAATTGGGCCCGACGATCCGCACGCCGGCGGCCCGCGCCGCATCCAGCATCATCGTCCGCAGACCGCCGGGCGCATCCACCCCGGCGGACAGCACCACCGCGATCTTCGTGCCGATCCGGCCGAGATCCGCAATGACATCGGGCACGGCCGCGGGCGGCGTCATCACGACGGCAAGATCCGGCGCGAGCGGCAGCGCGCCGATGCTGGGCGACCATGTCACCCCCGGCAGGTCGACCGCGTGCGGGTTGACCGCGAAGACATCGCCCGGGAAATCGGCGGCGAGGAGGTTCGACAGCACGATCCGGCCCAGCGAGGCTTCCCGCGCCGATGCGCCGATCAGGGCGATGCTACCGGGCGAGAGCAGGGGGCTCAGATGGCGGATCGACATGCGATAGTTCCTTGAAGCGGCCGGCGACGCGCGGTTGTTGCCAGCCTTTCATCGCCTGCCGCCCCGGCGTCCCGCCATTGGTAATTGCCACAATATCGGGCTGACCGGGCGCGACGCAGCGCCATCCCGATCAGCCCGAATCCGATCAGCAGGAGCCCCCATGTTTCGGGTTCGGGCGCGATG
>SCUQ01000042.1 GCA_004297635.1 Rhizorhabdus sp.
GCAGCCGGTCTTCGGGGGCGAGCCCGGCATAGGGGTCTTCGGGGGCCTCACGGGCCATGGCCACCGCGCGCTCGACGAGCAGCGCCAGCGCATCGGCCGAGAGATCGGAGGAGGAAACGCTGGCCGAGCGGCTGCCGACGAACAGCCGCAGGCCGATCTCCTCGCCCTCCGAGCGTTCGACATCCTCGAGCGCGCCGAGGCGGATCGAGATCTGGGTCGAATTGTTGCAGACATAGAGCGCGTCCGCCGCGTCGGCCCCGGCCTTGCGGGCGGCGGCGACAAGATCGGCGGTACGGCTTTCGGCTTCGGAAAGGCTGAGCATGTCGGCGACTTAGGTATCGAGTCCCCGAACGTCAAAGGGTAATGGTCTTTCAGGCGGTGCTGCCCACCACCAGACAGGCGAGAAACATCAGCAGCCCGGCGAAACGGTTCGATCGGAATTTCGCCAGCGCATCGGCGGCATCGGCTGGTCGCAACGCCGTCACCTGCCATCCCAGGTGCAGGGCCATCGGCAGCAAGGCGAGGGTCGCGAGCCACTGCGGCCGCATCTGCCAGAAGGCGCCCGCCCAGCATGCCAGCGCCACCACATAGCAGAACGCGACCCCGGCCCGCGCCCGGTCCCCGAGCGCGCGCGCCGAGGATTTGACTCCGGCCAGCGCATCATCCTCGATATCCTGCAGCGCATAGATGGTGTCGTAGCCCATGACCCAGAACACCGATCCGGCGTAGAGCAGCCACAGCGCCGGCGCGAACCCCCCGGTCACCGCCGGCCAGCCCACCAGCGCCCCCCAGGAAAAGACCAGGCCGAGCCAGGCCTGCGGCCACCAGGTGATCCTTTTCATGAAGGGATAGGCCGCAACCGCGCCGAGACTGGCGATCGCGGTGATGGCGGCGACCCGATCGAGCTGGACCAACACCAGCAGCCCGATCAGGCACAGCAGCAGCAGCCACGCCCAGGCGGCCTTCAGGCCTGTTCGGCCGCTCGCCAGCGGTCGCGTGGCCGTGCGGGCCACCTTGCGGTCAAGGTCGCGGTCGATGATGTCGTTATAGACGCAGCCCGCGCCGCGCATCGCCACCGAACCGAGTGCGAACCAGAGCAGAAGATCCCACCGCGCCAGAGCCGCCCCGGCCAGAGCGATCGCCCAGGCACCGGGCCAGAACAGCAGCCAGCTGCCGATCGGCCGGTCGAAACGGGCGAGCAACCAATAGGGCCTGAGGCGATCGGGAAGGCGGCGCGCCAGCCCCTTCAACTCGCTGTCAGGCACGATGTCCTCGACTTCTTTCGCCATGAGCGGCAGGTAGGGGAAAATATCCCGCTTCGGAAGTCCCATGGCCCAGACCCCTGCCTGGCCGCCCGCCAGCCTCACCCGCCTGTTCATCGACCAGCCGCTCGCCGACGGCGTGACCCTGATGATCGAGGGCGGACAGGCACATTATTTGTCGGGCGTGATGCGGCTCAAGGCCGGCGACCATGTCGCCCTGTTCGACGATATCAGCGGCGAATGGCGCGCCGGGATCGAACATGTCGCCAAGCGGCATGTCCAACTGCGCATCGACGGTAAGCTGCGCGAGCGCGAAGCGGTGCCCGACCTGTGGCTGCTCGCCGCGCCGATCAAGAAAGGCCGAATCGACTGGGTCGCCGAAAAGGCCTGCGAGCTTGGCGTAGCCCGGCTCCGGCCTGTGATCACCCACCGCACCATCGTCGACAAGCTCAACCTCGGCCGGTTGCGCGCGCATATGATCGAAGCCGCCGAACAGTGCGAGCGTACCGCGCTGCCGATCCTCGACGAGCCGGTGAAGCTCGCAGGGCTGCTGAAGGACTGGCCCGCGGACCGCGCCCTCATCTTCGCCGATGAGGAAGGCGGCATGCCGATGGCGCAGGCGATACGGCCCGGCCCGGCCGCAATCCTGATCGGTCCCGAGGGCGGCTTCACCGGCGAGGAACGCGCTGGCATCAGGGCCATCCCTCAAGCCGTGGGCGTATCGCTGGGGCCACGCATTCTGCGGGCCGACACAGCGATGGCAGCGGCGGTGGCGCTGTGGATGGGTCTGGCGGGCGATTGGCGGTAGATTTCGGCTCGGGCACAGGATGATTGCATCGGGGCACTAGCCACGTACCGATCGGTCCGCTATGGGCGCGCTCCATGAGCACCCGCAAGGCAGCCGACGGCGAAGATCCCCAGATCGAATCGCGAGAGGACCTCATCTCGGTCTTCTCTGACGGCGAAAAGCCCAAGGATCGCTGGCGGATAGGTACCGAGCACGAGAAATTCGTGTTCTTCGAGGATTCCCACCGGGCGCCTTCCTATGAGGAACGGGGCGGCATCCATGCGCTGCTGATCGGCCTTACCAAATATGGCTGGAAGCCGGTGTACGAAGGCGAGAACATCATCGCCCTCGAAGGTGCCGACGGCAATGTCAGCCTGGAGCCCGCCGGACAGTTCGAGCTGTCTGGCGCGCCGCTCGACAACCTGCACCAGACCTGTGCCGAAACCGGCCGCCACCTCGAACAGGTGAAGGCGATCGGCGATCAACTCGGCATCGGCTTCCTCGGCCTCGGCCTCTGGCCCGACAAGAGCCGCGAAGATCTGCCGATCATGCCCAAGGGACGGTACGGCATCATGCTGCGCCATATGCCGCGGGTCGGCACCATGGGCCTCGACATGATGCTGCGCACCTGCACCATCCAGACCAACCTCGATTATGCGAGCGAGGCGGACATGGTGCGCAAGTTCCGGCTGAGCCTCGCACTGCAGCCGCTCGCGACCGCGCTGTTCGCCAATTCGCCCTTCCTCGACGGCAAGCCCAACGGTTTCCTCAGCTATCGCAGCCATATCTGGACGGACACCGATCCGCATCGCACCGGTATGCTGCCCTTCGTGTTCGAGGATGGCTTCGGCTATGAACGCTATGCGGACTATATGCTCGATGTGCCGATGTATTTCGCCTTCCGCGACGGTTATGTCGATGCGGCCGGCCTTAGCTTCAGGGACTTCCTGAAGGGCGAGCTTTCGGTGCTGCCGGGCGAGAAGCCGACGATCGCCGACTGGACCGATCACCTCTCGACCGCCTTCCCCGAGGTCCGGCTCAAGAGCTTTCTGGAAATGCGCGGCGCCGATGGCGGCCCGCACAGCCGCATCTGCGCGTTGCCCGCCTTCTGGGTGGGCCTGCTCTATGACGACGCGGCGATGGATGCCGCCTGGGACCTGGTCAAGCACTGGACGATCGAGGACCATCACCGCATCCGCGCGGAGGTCCCCAGGCTTGGCCTGCGCGCCCGGGGACCGCGCGGCCGAACCCTGCTCCAACTGGCCGGAACGGTGCTCGACATCGCCGCCGATGGGCTCCGCGCACGGGCGCGGCTCAACGGTGCGGGCGACGACGAGACCGGTTATCTGGCGCCGCTGCGTGAGATCGTCGCCACGGGCAAGACACCGGCGGAGCAACTTCTCGATCTTTATCATGGCCCCTGGGGCGGCGATCTTTCGCGGGTCTATGCGGATGCCCGTTTCTGAGACGCGGCAAAGCGTGACGTCTG
>SCUQ01000429.1 GCA_004297635.1 Rhizorhabdus sp.
CCTTTCGTCATACGCACCGATCCCACGACTTCCAGAACGACATGCATGATCTCACCGAGCAGGTCGAAAGGCTCGTGATGATGGTCGTGCTGATCCTGTTCGGCGGCGCGCTGGTCAGCGGGCTGCTCACCGCCGTCACGTGGACCGATGTGGGCGTTGCGGCAGTGATCCTGCTGGTGATCAGGCCCGCAGCCGGCTGGATCGGCCTGCTTGGCTTCCGAGCCGTGCCGGGCGAGAAGCTAACGCTTGCCTTTTTCGGCATTCGCGGCGTCGGGACGATCTATTATCTCGCTTATGGCATGAACCATATGGCGTTCGCCGGCGCCGAGCGGATATGGGGCCTGGCGGGGCTGATCATTCTGGGCTCGATCCTGCTGCATGGTTTGACGGTCACACCGATCATGCGCTCGCTGGATCGCCAGCAGGGGCGTGATCCCGACGTCGAGGAAAATCCCGCATCCGAGGACGATCCGCCAACGAAGGCAGACCGGGACGGAGCTGTACCTTGCGCCGATCGACCGGCGGCAGCGCCAGCCATCGATGTCAGGCCGCAACCCGCTCAAACTCCAACAGGCTGACCGGGCCGTTCGCCCGGTTCTTCGCCGTCTTCAGCGCCGTGGGTCGGATGCCAGTCGCAACGCGGCGGCGGCATCGCGCAGCCCTGCCGTGAAATGCGAGGCCAGGCGCGCCTCGCCAAGAAGCGAGAGCTGCTCTCGAAGCAGCACAGCTTCGACGTCCGCGAGCAGCGGCTCGACTCCGCGAAGCATGGTAAAGCTCATGCCCGCATGAATCTGGGGTGTGGCCGTGGAAGCGGGAAGGGTTGCCAGCTCCGAGGCAGCCGCGCCCAGCGCGTGCATCAGCTCGAAGGCGACCGACATGAGTGTCTTCTGGTCGCCGGCTATGTCGCTCCCGGTCCGGCCGAACATCTGGCCAAGCACGCGAAGCAGCAAGCCATAGCTCGCGCAGGCGAAGTCGAGCATCGCCGCTGCCTCCGGGGCATCGATATGCACCTTGCCCTGAGGCTCAGGCGGATGCCGCAATACCGGATTGTCTGCGACCGGCCAGGCTGGCTCGAAGCCTGGATTAGCCGAAAGAAGCGTGGTGAACTCGTCCCTGACCGCCAGGAAGCTGCGATAATGCGACTCCTCGCGATCCGCCGGCGATCCTTCGCCCTGCTCGACGATAAGGTCGATCGCGGCGTACGCTCCCGCGATGTCGTCGATGGCGGCAACGCCGTCCAATCCCGCCACCGCCTTGTCGACCTGCGTGCTGCGGCCGCCCAGAAACAGGTCTTGCTCGCCCAGTTTGCGGACCAGGCCGCTGAGGTTCTGCCGGATCGCCTCATATAGATGGCCGATCGTCGTATAGTCCTGCGCACTCGGCATCAGACCCGCACCATGCTGATCACGGGCCGCATCGGGCGCCTCATAGCAAGCGGGATCGTCGCGCTCGACCCCCAGCGGCCGCTCGAGGAAAATGAAATGATCGAGGGTTGCCGCGGAGAAGCCGCTCAGCCGGACAACGACGCCCGCCGGAAAATAGCCTGGCGCGACCGGAAAATTGGGGCGCGCGAAATGGGGCCGGCCGCCGATCGCAACGGTGAGATTGGCGACGAGCATGAGATGGCCCATCTCCTCGATCGCGACGCCCATGATCGCTTTGCGCCAGCGCGCGACCGCTTTGCTCTCGGCCGCGCTCAGGCCTTCGGTATCGTGACTTTTGAGGCTGAAGGCAGCGTAGAGATAGCTGCACATCAGACTATGCTCGATCTCCGACGCTTCCGCCAGCAGATGGAATAGCTGCTCGCGCGAGCCGGTGACGATCTCGGGCTCTCCACCGGTGCCCGGCGGGCTGCTCATGGTCCCGGTGTCATCATGGGTTCTTTCTTAGACGGGTTCATGCGGGCGCATGACATCATTCGTACTGATGCAGATCAGTCGCGGCTTCGGCGAAGCATCGGGCTTTCTTCCCTGTCGACCGCCCCCGCTTATGGGCGGGAGCGGTCTGGCGATCACCGCCGCGCGCCGCGAAGCGTCTGCAGCAACCCGATCGCTGCGACGCCGAGAAAGGCGGCGCTCGTCCAGGGGCGGGCCTTGGCGAAACTCTTCGCCTTTTCGGCAAGCGGCGCGTCACCGGAAAAATGCGCCTTGAGATCGTCGGTCAGCGCCGTCTTCGCATTGGAAACCGGGGCGGCGCTCTTGTCGGGGGTAAGGGACGTTGGGGTTATGTCGTTCACGAAACATCTCCACGGGCGACGGGGCATCGCCTCAGCGGCTTAACGCCTGCGCGCTGTCCCGGTGCCGGTCGTTTCGTCCACGGGGCAACGGCAGGCGGCCCGGGCGTTCGAATAAGGCGAAGAAGCGTGGCCATCGGTCGCGATCACCGGACCGTCTTTGTCGTTGCCTCACGCAGGCTGCGCGCCTGTTCGTCGAGCCAGTCGGCCGACAGGTCGGCTTGCGTCCGCAATTGGTCCCCCTGCTTTTCGAGCGCGTCGGCGGCGGCGTCGCTGGCGCGCGCATCGGCCTTTTCGACGCGGTCCTGCGCTTCGCCGAGCCGCTCGTTGGGGCCTTCACCCGTCACATTGTGGCCCGCCGCCTCCGCCTCGGCGCGGTCGGCCTCACGCCCGGCCTTTTCGTTGGGGCCGTCGCACCCCGCGACACCCGTCAGGCAGACGAGCGCGAGGAGGACGCCTGACATGGCGCGCAAGGTCTGGGGCATCGGGCGGTCCTCGTCGAAAAAGGCAGCGGGGGCGTGGGACCCCCGCTGGCGGTCTGCGGTTATTGGCGTTCCATCGCGTGCTTGAGGTCGCGCATTTCGTCATGGCCGTCTTTAACCGAGACATAGGCCTCTTCGATGATCGCGCGGACCGCC
>SCUQ01000430.1 GCA_004297635.1 Rhizorhabdus sp.
TCTCTGAAGCTCGAACCTCTTGCGGTTCGGTCTGTATGGATCCCCGCATCCGCGGGGATGACGACGGGGGAGAGGGGCTGATGGAAAAGCCGCCGCCGGTCTACATTCTCGCCAGTGGCAAACGTGGTACGCTCTACATCGGAGTGACCTCCGATCTGCTTGGCCGTATCCATCAGCATCGGGAAAGCTTGATCAAAGGCTTCACCAGCCGCTACGGGGTCTCGCGCCTCGTCCACTACGAGCTGTTCGGCGATATGATCATGGCGATCGAGCGTGAGAAGCAGCTCAAGAAATGGCGGCGGGACTGGAAGCTCAATCTGATTGAGGAAGCCAATCCTGATTGGGCTGATCTGGCGGATGGCCTGGGCCTCGGTCCTGCAAGCCCGAAGCGTTAGAGTTTATGGATTCCCGCCTTCGCGGGAATGACGAAGGTAGGTTTAGGTGGTGGACGAACAGGATCAGGCGCTTTCCGAGATCGCAGCGGCGGCGACGCTCGCCGATCTGGAGGCGATTCGGGTAGCAAAGCTCGGCAAGGCGGGGACGATCACCGCGCTGCTCAAGATGCTGGGGGGGATGACGCCCGAGCAACGCCAGGCCGAGGGCCCGAAGATTCACGCGCTGCGCGAAGCTGCGACCGCCGCGATCGCCGACCGGAAGGCGGCGCTGGAGGCGGCGGCCCTCGATGCGCGTCTGGCCACCGAGACGCTCGACATGAGCCTGGCCGTATCGAACGGATCGCAGGGGTCGGTCCATCCGGTGTCGCAGGTGATGGACGAACTGGCGGAGATTTTCGCCGATCTGGGTTTCGCGGTCGCCACCGGCCCCGAGATCGAGGACGACTGGCATAATTTCACCGCGCTCAACATCCCGGAGACCCACCCGGCCCGGGCGATGCACGATACCTTCTATTTCCCCGATGGCGAGGATGGGGCGAAGAAGATGCTGCTGCGCACCCACACCTCGCCCGTGCAGATCCGCACGATGCTGAACCAGAAGCCGCCGATCCGGATCATCGC
Organism: Rhizorhabdus sp.; assembly: GCA_004297635.1. Taxonomy (GTDB): domain Bacteria; phylum Pseudomonadota; class Alphaproteobacteria; order Sphingomonadales; family Sphingomonadaceae; genus Rhizorhabdus. The sequence goes on from SCUQ01000430.1 coordinate 1,017, forward strand.
GCCGGGGCGGACCTATCGTTCGGATTCGGATGCGACGCACACCCCGATGTTCCATCAGGTCGAGGGGCTGGTGATCGACCGCGGCATCCATATGGGCCATCTCAAATGGACGCTTGAGACCTTCGTGAAGGCCTTCTTCGAGCGTGACGACATCGTGTTGCGGCTGCGCCCGAGCTTCTTTCCTTTCACCGAACCCTCGGCCGAGGTCGATGTCGGCTTCACCTGGGACAAGGGCCGGCGGGTGATCGGCGGCGATCCGGCGGTCGGCAATGGCGGCTGGATGGAAATTCTGGGATCGGGAATGGTCCATCCGAAGGTCATCGCGGCCTGCGGCCTCGATCCCGATGAGTGGCAGGGCTTCGCCTTCGGCTGCGGCATCGATCGGCTGGCGATGCTCAAATATGGGATGGACGATTTGCGCGCCTTCTTCGACGGCGATCTGCGCTGGCTGAAACATTATGGCTTCGCGGCCCTGGACGTGCCCACCCTGTCGGGAGGAGTCGGCGCATGAAGTTCACCCTGAGCTGGCTCAAGGAGCATCTCGACACCGAGGCGAACCTGACCACGATCCTCGAGGCGCTGACCAAGGTCGGGCTGGAGGTCGAGGAGGTCGACGACCCCGCCGAGAAACTGGGCGCCTTTCGTATCGCCCGCGTGCTGAGCGCCGCGCCGCACCCACAGGCCGACAAGCTGCAGGTGCTGTCGGTCGATGTCGGCCAGGGCGATCCGCTGCAGGTGGTCTGCGGCGCCCCCAATGCGCGCGCCGGGCTCATCGGCATACTGGGGCAGCCGGGCGACTATGTGCCGGGCCTCGACGTCACCCTGAAGATCGCGGCGATCCGCGGTGTCGAATCGCGCGGGATGATGTGCTCGATGCGCGAGCTGGAACTTGGCGAGGGGCATGACGGCATCATCGAGCTGCCCGCCGATGCTCCGGTGGGCCAGGTCTATGTCGATTGGGCGGGCCTCGCCGATCCGGTGATCGACGTCGCGATCACGCCGAACCGTCAGGACTGCATGGGCGTGCGCGGCATCGCCCGCGATCTGGCCGCGGCGGGGGTCGGTACGCTGAAGTCGATCAACCTGCCGAGCATCGCCGGCCAGGGCGATTGCCCGATCGAGATCCGAACCGACGATCCCGAAGGCTGCCCCGCCTTTTTCGGCCGGGTGGTGAAAGGCGTCGTGAACGGCGACAGCCCCGACTGGCTGGCGAGGCGCCTGAAGGCGGTCGGCCAGCGCCCGATCTCGGCGCTCGTCGACATCAC
>SCUQ01000431.1 GCA_004297635.1 Rhizorhabdus sp.
CGATATCCCGACCGACAATCTCTACGCAGCGCCGGTGATGTCGGCGGACATTCAGGCGCGCTTCGGCGGGCGCAACGTCATGGTCGTCTCGCCGGACGTGGGCGGCGTGGTCCGCGCCCGGGCGCTGTCCAAGCGCCTCGACAACGCGCCGCTGGCCATCGTCGACAAGCGCCGTGAGCGGGCGGGCGAGTCGGAGGTGATGAATATCATCGGCGACGTTTCGGGCCGCTTCTGCATCCTGGTCGACGACATCGTCGATTCGGCGGGCACGCTCTGCAATGCCGCCGCGGCGCTCCGCCAGGCGGGTGCCGAGGATGTCGTCGCCTATGTCACCCATGGTGTCCTCTCGGGCGGTGCGGTGGCGCGGGTCGAGGGCTCCGAGCTGCTCGAACTGGTGATTACCGATTCGATCGGCGCCCCGGCCGCCGTCGCCGACGCGAAGAAGATCCGCCACCTCACCATCGCCCCGCTGCTGGGCGAGGCGATAAAGCGCATCGCCGACGAAAGCTCGGTCTCCAGCCTGTTCGACTGAGGCTGACGGCGCGCAGGATTGCGTGCGGCCCCAAAGATCGTCATTCCCGCGAAGGCGGGAATCCACTTGGCCGCCTGGTCTCGCCTCTGTTGGTTCGGGAATCGTTTCCCGGTGGATTCCCGCCTTCGCGGGAATGACGACGAGTGGGAGCGCCAGTCTCTGTCCCGCCCCTTGCGCTTCCCCCAGCTTACGGGAAAGAGGGCCACATGACCGAAGACGATATCCTCCTCGCCCAGCGCCTCGCCGATGCGGCGGGGCAGGCGATCCGGCCCTTCTTCCGTTCGCGGTTCGAGCGCGAGACCAAGCCCGATGCGTCGCCCGTCACCGAGGCCGACCGCGCGTCGGAGGCGGCGATGCGGGCGATCCTTGCCAGGGAGCGGCCCCGGGACGGGATCATCGGCGAGGAATATGGCCGTGAGCGCGACGATGCCGAACGGGTCTGGGTGCTCGATCCGATCGACGGAACGCGCGCCTTCGTCGCCGGGCGGCCGCTGTTCGGCACGCTGATCGCGCTGGTCGAGGCCGACCGACCGGTGCTGGGCGTGATCGACCAGCCGATCATCGGCGACCGCTGGATCGGCGCCATCGGACGCCCGACCCTGTTCAACGGCGGGCCGGCGCGGGTGCGCCCGTGCAGCCGGATCGGCGCGGCGCATATCGGCACCACCTCCCCCGCCGCCTTTCCGGGCGACGATCTCGCCCGTTTCCAGCGTGTCGGCGCGCGGGCGGGGGATATTCTGTGGGGCGGGGACTGCCATAATTATGGACTCGTCGCATCGGGCCACCTCGACGCGGTGATCGAATCGGGTCTCAAGCTCCACGATTTTGCCGCGCTGATCCCCGTCGTCGAAGGCGCGGGGGGCAGGATGGCAGACTGGCAGGGCAGGCCGCTCGACGCGCGCAGCCCCGGCCAGGTGATCGCGGCCGGCGACGACCGGCTGATCGCGCAGATCGCGGCGCTGCTCGACTGAGGCGCTGTCCGGCCCTTCGGTTGGCAGGCCGCCGCAGATGCGCTCGAACAACGGCCGGTTCAAGCCACCTGCCAGCGCCGCGCCACCCTCTCTACAGCCGGCATTCATCCGGCACGGCGCAGGAACTTTCGGGGCCGCCATCTGTCTGGTGGACCGCAGGCGAAACGAAACCCAACGGACCGGCATGATCGACAGACGCGACATATTGAGGCTGCTCGGCGCGATGTTCGCCCTGGGCAGTGGGGCCGCTGCGGTGGCGGCGCCCAGCTCGGGCGGCCAGCCTTTCAGCTGGGACTGGCTGCAGGATCACGCAGCGGCCCTCGCCCGCACCAGGCCCCGGCCGTTGCCGCAGCCCGATCCGCGCGCGCATGCCGTCGATTATGATGCGGCCAACCGCATATTCTTTCGTCCCGATCGCGCGCTTTTCGCGCCCGCAGGCGTCGACGACGGCTATGCGGTCCGCCTGTTTCCGATCAGCCGCAATGCGCCGATTCCGGTGCGGGTCTCGGTGGTGGAACATGGTCGCGCGCGCCTGATCGAGCATAGCGAGGACATGTTCGCCATCGGCCCGGGCGAGGGGGCGGCGCCGAAAATCCTTCCCGGCATCGCCGGCTTCCGGGTGATGAACCGGGGCGGTGTGGGCGACTGGCTCGCTTTCCTCGGCGCCTCCTATTTCCGCTCGGCCGGGCCGCTCGATCAATATGGCCTGTCGGCGCGGGGCCTCGCCATCGACACCGGCATCGACGGGCGTGAGGAATTCCCCGTCTTCACCGCCTTCTGGCTCGAACGGACCGGCAGCGATGGCGATGGCGGCCTGACCATCTACGCGCTGCTCGAAGGGCCGAGCGTCGTCGGGGCTTTCCGCATCGCCAGCCGCCGGCTGGGCGGGAGCGGGACGGGCGAGGTCGTCCAGGATGTATCGATGGCGATCCGGCTGCGCAGGGACGTTGCGCGGCTCGGCATAGCGCCGCTGACCTCGATGTTCTGGTATGATGAGGGCAATCCCGGCCAGCGCGCCGACTGGCGGCCGGAAATCCACGATTCGGATGGGCTGCTCATTCATAATCGCGCCGGCGAACGGATATGGCGGCCGCTCGGCAACCCTGCGCGCGCGACCATCAACGGTTTCGCCGATCCGAACGGCGGCAGCGCCTTCGGCCTGCTCCAGCGGGACCGCGCCTTCGATCATTATCAGGATGACGGCGTCTTCTATGAAAAGCGCCCCGGCCTCTGGGTCGAGCCGCAGGGGGACTGGGGCCCTGGCGCGGTGATGCTCTATGAAATCCCCACCGCCCGGGAGACCGACGACAATATCGTCGCCTTCTGGACGCCGGACCAGCCGGCCCGCGCCGGCGCCAGCTTCGCCTTCGATTATCGGCTGCGCTGGATCGGCGGCGAACCGGGTGCCTCTCCTCTCGCCCGCGTCGTCGATCGCTGGACCGGTACGGCCGGGCGGCCCGGGCTGGAGCCGATCGCCGGGGCGCGGCGCGTGGTCGTCGATTTCGAGGGCCCGAGTCTCGAGGGGCTGGATCGTAGCTCCGGCGTCCGCGCGGTGGTATCGGTCGATCGCGGCAAGCTGCTGTCCGCCACCGCCTATCCGGTCGTCGGCCGGCCGGGCCGCTGGCGCCTCATCGCCGATGCCAGCACCAGCGATCAGCCCGCCAATCTCCGCGCGACCCTGGAAAAGGGCGGTTCACCGCTTAGCGAGACTGTAATCCATCAATATGGCGCCTAGCTCTTGTGCGTTGCACCCAGCGTCGTCATTGAGCCGGACGTTGGGGCAGTTTGACGCATGGCGGGAGAAATCCTTGATTTTTCTGGCATGAGCGTCGGCCATCAACGCGAGTCCTGACCTGTGTACAGAGTCGAATCGGAGAGTGAAGACGGCGCCGCGCCCGGCTTTGGTGCAGGCGGCCGGGGCGATCTTCCGCCGGAGGCGCCGCTGGACATGCCGGTCCAGGATCTGTCGCGCGTTCCCGTCTCGCCCGCCGACGCGGTCGGCTATGTCGGCCCGCTGGTCCAGCGCCGGCTGTTCCTGATCATCGGCAGCTTCCTGTTCGGTTTGCTCGCCGCGCAAGAAATGTTTACCCCGCTTCAGTCGGACGGCATCGACGGCATCGACGCGGCCTTCTTCCTGCTCTTCTTCGGCCTTTTCGCCTGGATCGCCTTCGGTTTCCTCAATGCGGTCGCCGGGCTGTTCGTGCTGCTCGGCCGCGGCCCCGTGCCCGTCGTCGCGCGCAGCCGCCCCGATCTGCCGCGCGGGCGCACCGCCGTGCTGATGCCGATCTATAATGAGGATGTCGCGGCGGTCAGCCGCCGGCTTGCGGCGATGACCGGCTCGATCGACCGCGCGGGCGCCGCGGACCGCTTCGATTTCTTCATCCTCAGCGATTCGCATGAGCGCGCGCACACCGCCGAATATCTCGCCTTCCGCCGCCTGCGGGAGGACAGCGGCGCCGCCGTCTACTATCGCCGCCGCCCGCGCAATATCGCGCGCAAGCCTGGCAACATCGCCGAGTGGGTCCGCCGCTTCGGCGGCGCCTATGACTATATGCTGGTGCTCGACGCCGACAGCCTGATGACCGGCGGCGCGATGATCCGCCTCGCCACCGCGATCGAGGCGCGGCCCACCATCGGCCTGCTCCAGACCGTGCCGCAGCTGATCAACGGCCAGACCATGTTCGCGCGCTGGCATCAGTTCGCCTCCGCCGTCTATGGCCCGGTCGCCTCGGCGGGGCTGCGCTGGTGGTCGGGGACGGAGGCGACCTTCTGGGGCCATAACGCCATCGTCCGCGTCCGCGCCTTCGCCGAAAGCTGCGGCCTGCCCGAGCTGTCGGAGGGCAGCCTGCTCGGTGGCCACATCATGAGCCATGACATGGTGGAAGCCGCGCTGCTGCGGCGGCGCGGCTGGGCAGTCCACATGGTCGCGATGCCAGAGGGCAGCTACGAGGAATTCCCGCCGACGATGATCGACCATTCGGTCCGCGACCGGCGCTGGTGCCAGGGCAATCTTCAGCATCTTCGCCTGCTCGGCACCGCCGGGCTTCACTGGGTCAGCCGGCTCCAGCTGTTCATGGGCGCCTCGGCCTATCTCACCTCACCGCTCTGGCTGCTGCTGCTCGGCGCTGCGATATTCGAACAGCTTCGTGCCGATTTCGACGGCTTCGTGCTGATCTCGTCCGGCTGGCTGCTCGGCCTCACCTTCCTGATGCTGATCGGCCCCAAGATCGCCGCGCTGATCGCGCTGCGGATGGACCGCGATCTTGTTTGCCAGCTTGGCGGCTGGCCCAGCATCGCGCGGGGCACGCTGCTGGAAATCGTCACCTCGGTCATCACCGCGCCGGTCATCATGCTCACCCAGACCATGGCGATCGTCGACATTTTGCGGGGGCGCCAGAGCGGCTGGCTGCCGCAGCGGCGCGAGGCGGAGGGGCTCGACTTCGCGGAGGTCACGCGCTTCTACCGCTGGCATATCGCGCTCGGCGCGGCGATGATGACGGCGATCGCACTGGGCATCGACGGCACCATCTGGACCCTGCCGGTCGCGATCGGCCTGCTGCTCACCCCCGCCACCGTCTGGCTCACGGCGCGGGCCGATGTCGGCGAGTGGCTGGTGCGGCGCGGCTGGTTCGTTTCTCCCGCCGATCATCGCCGTTTTGAGGAAGGCCCGGGAGAGGCGCCCGAACTGGTGCTGGAACCCAGCTTCGCCATTGCGCGGGGCCGATAGCAGCGCCTAAGACCCGGACATGGAGATGCTGGGACATAAGGTAGGGCTCGACGAGCCCCTGTTCGTG
>SCUQ01000043.1 GCA_004297635.1 Rhizorhabdus sp.
CGACTATGCCTGCCGGGTGATCAAGATGGGCGCGCAGACCCGGGGCTTGATGGACTATATCGCCTATCCTTTCTTTTCCTGCCGGGTGACGGCCGCGGACGGACGGATCCATCTGGCCAAGCTCGATGGATCGCAGCGGCCGGTGGGCGACATCTTTCCCGACGAGGGGCGGCGCATGGTCTTCCTCGGCGCGATGATGCTGGGCGACGAAGCACGGCCCTTGCCCTATGGCCGCGATGCCGAACGCGACATGGCCGGGATCGTCGAGCGCGTAGCGCCGCGCCGCTGGCGGATCGCCTTCCCTTACCCGCGCTGGGAATCGACGATCGACATATTCGAGCTGGTCCCGAAAGGATGAAGATGAAAGCCGTACTGCCTCTGCTTGGGCTTGTTGCCGCGCTCGCGTCGACGCCGTTGCGCGCGGATCCGCTGGAGCAGGCGGTGAAGGCTGACATGCCCAGCCTGATCGCGATCTACAAGGATCTGCACATCCATCCTGAGCTCAGCTTCAAGGAGGGGCGCAGCGCCGCCATCATGGCGGCCGAGGCCAAGAAGGCGGGCTTCGAGGTGACGAGCGGGGTCGGCGGAACCGGTGTCGTCGCGGTGATGAAGAACGGGCCGGGGCCGGTGCTGCTGCTGCGGGCCGACATGGATGCGCTGCCCGTCACCGAACAGACCGGCCTGCCCTATGCCAGCCAGACGCCCGGGGTGATGCATGCCTGCGGGCATGATACGCATATGACCAGTTGGATCGGCATCGCCCGGCGCATGGCGGCGATGAAGGCAAGCTGGTCGGGCACATTGGTGATGATCGGCCAGCCCGCCGAGGAGATAGGGTCGGGCGCGCGGGCGATGCTCAAGGATGGCCTCTACAGCCGCTTCCCCAAGCCGAGCGTCGCTATCGCCTTTCATGATTCCGCGCAGCTGCCCGCCGGCACGATCGGAGTGATCGATGGCTATGTGATGGCCAATGTCGACTCGGTGGACGTGCTGGTGAAGGGCGAAGGCGGGCACGGCGCCTATCCGCATCTCGCCAAGGACCCGATCGTCCTTGCCGCGCGGATCGTCACCACCCTCCAGACGCTGATCTCACGCGAGACCGATCCGCTGGAATCGGGTGTCGTAACGGTTGGCAGCTTCCAGGCCGGAACCAAGCACAACATCATCCCGCCCGAGGCGAAGCTGCAGATCACGGTGCGTTCCTACAAGCCGGAGGTGCGGCAGCATCTGCTCGATGGCATAGCCCGGATCGCCAAGGGCGAGGCGATTGCGGCCGGCTTGCCCGACGACAGGATGCCGGTGATCAGCCTGCAGGACCAGAATACGCCCGCGACGTTCAATACCGATCCGATCACGACGCAGATGACCGGCCTGTTCGCGCAGCGTTTCGGCAAGGAGCGGGTCGTGCCGGTGCGCGCCCAGATGGGTGGCGAGGATTTCAGCCAGTTCTACCTGGCCGACACGTCGATCCAGTCGATGCTGTTCTGGGTCGGCGGCGTGCCGAAGGACCAATGGGCGGCTGCGAAGGGCGACATTACCAAGCTGCCGTCGATTCACAGCCCCTTCTGGGCGCCGGATGCAGGCGGGGTGATTTCCACCGCTGTCGAAGCCATGACCAGCGCGGCGCTGACGGTTCTCAAGAAATAATCCTCAAAGGCCGGGGGGCGATGTCTCCGCCTGACCGTTGCGGACAAGGCGAACTAGGCGGCCAGCGTTTGCGCGATCACCGTCGCAAGCTGCTCGATCCGATAGGGTTTGCAGATGATCGGCGCGTCGGCGAAGCCGCTGTCGGCGGGCAGGCCGTCATAGCCGGTCGCGAAGACGAATCGCTTGCCGCTGTCACGCAGGGCCCTGGCCACCGGCAGGCTGTTCTCATCCTTCAGGTTGAGATCAAGCAGCGCGATGTCGAAATCGGTGTCAGCGGTCCGGGCCAGCGCCTCGGCGACCGTACCCGCTACGGCAGCCGTCTTGCAGCCGACCTCGTCAAGCATGTCCTCCGCCGTCATCGCGATGATCGAATCATCCTCGACGATCAGCACCCGTGTTCCCGAAGGGGGCTGGCTCACAATCATCATCCCTTGTTCGCATCCCCGAAGCGGCGTTGATGGCGGATAAATGCGGATGAGGCAACGGGCATGGCGATGGGTGGTGCGGCGAGCCACTGAATGACGCCCGCCAGGCAAGCCTGGCGGGCGTTTCTCTTCCTCCCCAGGAAAAGATCATTTGCCTGTTTACAAGTCGGGGGGGCGGCAACTTGCTTACGGCGATAAGGTTCTGCCGTTTGCTTGCCGAAAAAGCTGGCTGGCCGCCATCGGGCCACGCAGGAAATTGATGTCCGGATGTCGCGCGAAATGATAGGATACCTGTAATCTTGTAAAGTCCTTACTTCGGGAGCACGGGCTTCATGGCCAAGCAGGGCATCTTCGCCGGGCCGCGAATCAAGCGGCTGCGGCGCGATCAGGGGCTCACCCAGCAGGCGATGGCGGATATGCTGGGCATTTCCGACAGCTATCTGGCTCTGATCGAGGGGAATCGCCGGCCGCTTACCGCCGGATTGA
>SCUQ01000432.1 GCA_004297635.1 Rhizorhabdus sp.
CATGATCGTCGGCATCGACCGGGCCTTCCCCGAACACCGTCTGCGTCGCGCATCGAAACAGGCCACAGCGGGTGCAATGCGCGGCCTCCTCGCGCAGTGCTGCCCAGGCATTGGTTGCGTTACCTCCCGGCATCGTCCGCTCCACCATCCGCGTCTCGCGGGCACGCGCGCCCGCGATCAGTTCGGGGATCAACGCGGTTTCCGGCATATTGGCCCAATATCTGCGCGGCATTTCCTTCAGCATCGCCCCGGTCTTGAGGCGTGCCGGGTTGAAGATCGACGCATAATAGCCCTTCCATAGCGCCTCGACCGGATCGCCCGCCGGCGCGTCGCCGCGCGCCGCGCCCGGCGCCTCGCTCAGCACCGCGCCATCCCAGTGGATCGACAGTTCGGGGGTCAGGATCGACCAGTGCATATTGGCGAAACGGCGCTGGAAAAAGCCGGCATTGGCACGGACGATATGGTGGAGGGGTTCGAACCAGGCGACATAGCGGCCATCGACCTCGCGAAAGCGCACGAAGGCGCGCATCTTGTGGATATCGCGCCGCACCTCCTTCGCGAGCAGGTCGAGCCGCCGCCGCAGCGGATCGGCCTCATCGTCGATCCGGTCCGGATCGTCGCGCAGCCGCAGCAGCATCGCATAGAGCAGCGCGAAGCGTTCGGGGTCGCGATGGAGCAGGACGGTTTCGGCGAGATCGAGGAAGCGCTTCGGCACCGAGAAGGCCGGTCGGACCGGCGGCGGCACGGCGGCATTCCCGCCATCGCCGAACAGATCGCCCGCCTCGCCTTCGACGTTCCAGCCGATCGCATCGGGCGCGACATCGGCGAGCGCCAGCGCACGGGCAGCGTCGCGCCACCCTTCATAGTCATCGGGACGGGCGAGGAGGATGCGGTGCATGACGATCAGCGCCTGCCATGCCCGCCAATGGGAAGAGGCCCTCGCATCCTCTCAGCCGAACAGCTCGAGCTGCTCGCTCACCTTTTCCCGCAAATCGATCCGGTCGATCAGGGCGGTGGGGCGCCAGTCGCTCGTCACGATGAACGGCCTGAGCTTCGCGATCGAGCGCGACAGCCGCCCGACATCGGCAAGGCCCAGCCGCCGCCACCGCCGGCTGACGAGGATCGCGTCGACTGCCTTCACGCCGAGGCCCGGCACGCGCAGCAGCAGTTCACGGGGGGCACGATTGACGTCGATCGGGAAGATTTCGCGCGCCTGCAGCGCCCAGGCGAGTTTGGGATCGATATCCAGCGGCAGCATGCCCTGTTCATCGGTCGCCGCCGCCACTTCGGCCGGGCGATAGCCGTAGAAGCGCATCAGCCAGTCCGACTGATAGAGCCGGTGCTCGCGCATCAGCGGGGGACGGCGCAGCGGCAGCACCGCCGACGCGTCCGGGATCGGGCTGAACGCCGAATAATAGACCCGCCGGAGCGCGAAGCGATCATAGAGCCCGCTCGCGGTGGCGACGATGTCGCGATCATTGGCGGCATCGGCGCCGACGATCATCTGGGTGGACTGGCCGGCGGGCGCGAAGCGCGGTGCGGATCGATAGCGGCGGCTGGCATCGGCGCCGTCGTCGATCGCCGTCTTCATGCCGGCCATCGATGCGCGGATCGTATCGCCCGATTTCTCGGGCGCCAGCCGCTTCAGCCCCGCTGCCGTCGGCAGTTCGATGTTGATCGAGATCCGGTCGGCATGGCGCCCGGCGGCCGCGATCAGCTCCGGATCGGCATCGGGGATCGTCTTGAGGTGGATATAGCCGCGAAACTGATGATCCTCGCGCAGGCTGCGCGCCACTTCGACGATCTGTTCCATGGTATAATCCGAGGACCCGATGATCCCGGAGGACAGGAACAGCCCCTCGATATAGTTGCGGCGATAGAAGGCCAGGGTGAGATCGACCACCTCCCGCGCGGTGAAGCGCGCCCGGCGAACATTCGAACTCTTCCGGTTGATGCAGTAATGGCAATCGAAGATGCAGCTGTTGGTCAGCAATATCTTCAGCAGCGAGATGCAGCGACCATCGGGGGCATAGGCATGGCAGATCCCCATGCCTTCGGTCGAACCGATGCCGTTCGCCTTGCCGGCCGAATCGCGCTTCGACGTGCCCGACGATGCGCAGGATGCGTCATATTTGGCGGCATCGGCCAGGATTTCGAGCTTTTGACGGACATCGAGCTGAGCCATTTGTTCTATTTATGTTCTTGATGCCCACCTGTCCATGCCGTTGCGACGAAATGAAACGGCGCGCCGCCCAGATGGGCAGCGCGCCGCTCACGACATCGGCCGAAGGTCAGTGCGTCGACTGGACGGCGCTGCCCGGTGCGCTCGGCGCCGGAAGCAGCGCGCGCTGCCCGTCGCCGACGATCGCGAATGCCGACCAGTAATAGGGATGCGATGTGTTCACATCGTCCATCAGGCCGTTCTGCGCCTTGCGCATCGCCGTCGCCATCGGCGTGCCGGGCGGTGCGGTGAACAGGCCGCTGATCAGCCGCTTGGTGGCGTTGAAGTCATCCGGCACCGGCCAGTGGCTGGCGATCACGGTGCGGGCACCGGCGCCGACAAAGGCGCGAACGAGACCGTCGAGCGCGAAATTGCCGCCGGTGGTGACGCCGGCCTCACGGGTCGCGCCGACCGTCGCCATGCCGGCGGTGTCGCAGGCCGACAGCACGACGACGTCGGCGTCCAGCTTGAGGTCGAAAATCTCCTTGAACGACAGCAGCCCGTCCGATGTGCCGCCGCCGAAGCTGGTGAGCAGGGCCGGACGTGCCGGGCATTCCGGCCGCGGCGCGGTGACGAGGCCATGGGTCGCGAAATGGATGATGCGATAATCGGCGAGATCGGTGAGACCCGCGATCGTCGAATCCGAGAAATCGCCGCCGACGATCAGCTTCGACTTGTCCTGGCCGATGATCCCGCTGGCCAGATACAGCTCGGCCGACGAAATCGGGTTGTTCCAGTTGCTGAGCGGCCAGGCGCAGGAATCGGCCTGCGACGGGGGCGGCACGAAGAAGGGATTGAGCGAGGGGCGCGAATTCTCGCCCATGCCCAGATAACCCTTGCTCGCCTTTGAGCTGGCGACGTCGCGGCCATCGACGAAGGAGCGCGGGCTGACCACCGTCGAGACGTCCCGATCCCGGCCGAGCCAGTTGATCCCGCGGAAATCGAAATCGTCGGCGTTGGGCTGCTTGAGCCGCTCCAGATAGGCGTCGACCCCGGCCTGATCGACCGGCAGCAGGTTGGCCGGAAGCTGCAGCAGCGCGCCGTCGGGCTCGTAGATGAAGTTCGTCACCTTGTGGAGATCGGCATCGACCGGCCCCATCAGCGAGACATAGAGCTTGCGCGCGAGCACGAGATCGAACGGATAGGTGGCCATCTGGCCATTCTCATATTTCACCACCGAATCGCGGATCTGCGCGACGGTGTCCTCGATCTGCTTGGTCGTCAGGTCGAGCTTCCAGGCCTTGGCGACGTCGCGGCTGACGAACATCGCATAGGCGTCCTGCCCGACCAGTGTGACCTTGTAATAGCCGTCGCCCGGCCGCAGCGCCTTCTGCAGCTCGTCGACGCCCATGGTCGCGGGCGACAGCACGCGGTAGCGCGGAAATTTCGACAGTTTGGACTGAAGCACGGTCTGGTCGCGCGAATAGCGCTGCAGCCGGTCGCGGGCATCGATGAGCGCCTGCGCCTCGGCGGGAACCGGGTTGGCCGACATCCGCGCGACTTCGCCCGTGACGCGGGCGATATAGCGCGACAGGGTCACGGACTGCCTGAACAGGCTGGCCGCCTCGTCATCGCCGCCCGAAAGCTCACGCGCGAGCAGCGCCTGGGTCTGCGCGATGCCGGGACGCAGCATCACCTGGCTGGCGCCGAACATCCGCTTGACGGCATTCGGGTCGGAGGCCGCCCGCTCGGCGAGCAGGCGGAAATAGGGGCGCAGCAGGCTGCGGATCGACGTCATCGCGCCGGGCAGGTTTTCCGATGCCGAGATCACCTCGCCATACATCGCCATCGCGCGATCGCCCTGACCGTGACGGCTGAGAAAGCCGGCGAAGCGGGCCTTGGCGCCCAGCGACACCGCGGTGTTGGGGTGCTGGATCTCGACCACCTGAAGCGCATCGGCGAGCAGCCGTTCTGCCTCCGGAATGTTGTTTTCCGCTTCGGCGACGAGCGCCAGTTCGGCCTGGATGGTCGAGCGCAGCCAGCCGGTGCTGTTGATCTTGCCTTCGCGGATCGCCTGCATCGCATCGATCGCCTGGGCATAGCTGGCGCGTGCCTGATCATAATCCTTGGCGATGCGGAAGGCGGTGCCGCGCAGCTGAAGCGCCTGCGCGTCATAGATCTGCGCCCGCTCGAAGGGCTGGATGCCCTGGTCGAGCGCGCCGAGCTGGCTCATCCCCGAATTTTCGCGGTTGAGATTGTCGGCGACATCGCCGCTGATCTCACCCGAGGCGAGCTTCGCGTCGACCTGCTGCTGGGTCTGGATCTCGGCGACCGGCTTGGACAGCTCGGCGACGGTTTCCTTCAGCTTGTTCTGGTTGAGATAGTGCATCGCGTAGAAATTACGCAGCATGCGCCCGATCACGGGATCGGCCAGCGCCGCCGGCGTCGCCGCGCGGGCGAACAGCGTATCGGCATTGGCGAAATTGCGCTGGTTCGATTCCTGGAGCGCCTGATTGGCGAGATATTCCGACAGGCGCGACCCCGCCTTGGAGCCATTGACCGAATCGCGTTCGACCAGAGCCTCGAAGAACTCGCCGGCTTCGGCATAGGAGCCGTCATTGTTCCGCGCGATCGCTTCGGCAAGCGCGCTTTCGCTGTCGAGGGCGCCGGCCTGGACGCGCGCGAACGCGGCAGGATCGCCGGCCGAGGTGGTCGCGACCTGAACCTCACCCTTGACCATCGCATCGGCGATCATCGTCCGCAGGCCGAGCTGGAGCGCGCTGTCATAGCCGCCCAGGCCGTCCGCCACATAGACGACATCGCCCTTGCGATAGGCATAGACCTTATAGGCCAGCTGATTGTTGTCGGTGCATTCGCTCAGCATCGCGTCGCCGAGCCCGTCGACCTTGGTGGCTACAGGGGCCTGGCAGCTGATCGGCGATTCGGCGTTGGCGATGACCCGTGCCAGCGGATCCCCGCCATCCTTGCGCAGCGCGAAAAGGCGGCCGACCGGCGACGCGGCGTCGCGGCAGACGATCCGGTAGCCACGATCGAACATGCTCACCAGCACCGGGCTGAGCGCACGGTTCTGCGCGGTGCAGAGCACGCCCGACGAACCGATCCGGAAGCTGTTGCGGAGCGACAGGCCACCGGGTTGCTTCGCCGCCGGGGCCATGGCGGGCAGACAGAGGGTCAGCGCGGCCAACAGTCCGAAGCCAAGAGCGGGACGACTTCTACGCATCACTGATCTCCCCCCGGCGAATCGCCGACACCGTCGGCGCCCTGCCACAGGCTGCTGTTGCCGCCGCTGATGACGGGCGTGTCGATCTGCGCGGCTGCGCTGCCGACCGTGCTGGTATCGATCAGCACGTTCGGATTGCCGACGGCACCTTCGGAGCCGGCGGCGGCGCTGGCCTCGCTGCTGTCCTCGTCACCGCCTTCACCGGTTGCGGTCTCCTCATTGGCAGCGCTTTCGCCGCCAGGGCCACCGGGACCCTCGGGGCCGGCGGAGGCGCTGTCACCCGAACCCGGACCCGAATTCGGCCCTGGGCCCGAACCCGGACCGTCCGATCCCGGCGAGGACGACGACGAGGGCGGCGGCGGCGGCGCGGGAGGCGCCGGAGGCGGAGGCGGCGGCGTGTTGACGCTGCCACCAGCGACGCGCGTTCCCGTCAGCGACGACTGGATGCTCGACGTGATGTTCGTCGTCTCCTGCTGCACCGTCATCACGACCATCGGC
>SCUQ01000433.1 GCA_004297635.1 Rhizorhabdus sp.
CCACCGATTGGGAAAGATCCTTCAGGAAGCCGAAGCGGCCCGAGAGATTCTTCCACGCGGCATTCGCCTTGGCCTGGCTGGAGAAGGCGCCGAGCTGGACCGTCGAGCCGCCCGACGCGGGCTCGGCCGTGGCCGGCGCCGCGGCGACCGGCGCGGGCCGGGCGGGGGCGGGCTTCGGAGCCGCCGCCTGCTTGGGCAGCGGCTGGTCGACGGCGGGCTTCACCGGCGGTGCGGTCGGCTTCGCGGCCACCGGGGCCTGCTTGGGAGGCGAGGCGCTGGGCGGTGGAACGACGGGGGCGGCCGCGGCGGGCCGATCGACGTTGACCGGAGTCTCGGCGGCGCTGCCAGTGTCGATCACGCTCTCCACCTCATTGCCCTTGCTGGCGCTGTAGACGATCTCGTCCTCGGCGGTCGGCGCAGCCTGTTCGGCGGGGCGTTCCTTATAATAGCTGTCGGGCGCCTTGATCAGCGCGCCATCGCCGGACGCCGCCTTGTCGTTGCTGCGCATCCACAGGAATCCGCCGACGATCAGCGCGATCACAACCAGCGCGATGGTGAGCCACAGGATCAGCCGGCCGGTGCTGACGCCGCCTTCCTCATATTCTTCCTCGACCGGTTCCAGCCAGGGAAGGCGATCCTCGTCCTCGGGCCTGTCGCGCGAGTAATCGGT
This sequence comes from Rhizorhabdus sp., assembly GCA_004297635.1. Lineage (GTDB taxonomy): Bacteria > Pseudomonadota > Alphaproteobacteria > Sphingomonadales > Sphingomonadaceae > Rhizorhabdus. The sequence goes on from SCUQ01000433.1 coordinate 671, forward strand.
CATTACTGCATCTCCTCCGCCGCGGCGACGCCCATGACGCCCAGGCCATTGCGGATAATCTGCCCGATCGCATCGCTGAGCGCCAGTCGCGCGCGCGTCATTTCGGGCCTGTCGGTGAGCAGGAAGCGACGGGCCGGGTCGTCATTGCCCCGGTTCCACAACGCATGGAACAGCGCCGCCAGATCATAGAGGTAGAAGGCGATGCGATGCGGCTCATGCGCCTGCGCCGCGCTTTCGACGATGCGCGGGAATTGGGCGGCCAGCTTGACCAGCGCCAGCTCCTCGGCATCGAGCAGGGTCAGGTCGGCGGCCGGCGCCAAATCGATTCCCGCCTCGCCGGCGCGGCGATGGAGCGAGCGGCCGCGCGCATGGGCGTACTGGACGTAGAAGACCGGATTGTCCTTCGACGCCTCGACTACCTTGGCGAAGTCGAAATCCATCTGGGCATCGGCCTTGCGGGTCAGCATGGTGAAGCGGACGACATCCTTGCCGACTTCGCGGACGACATCGGCCAGGGTCACGAAGCTGCCCGAGCGCTTCGACATCTTTACCGGCTCGCCGCCGCGCAGCAGGCGCACCATCTGAACCAGCTTGACGTCGAAGGCGGTCCTGCCGCCGGTCAGCGCCTGGACCGCCGCCTTGATCCGCTTGACGGTGCCGGCATGATCGGCGCCCCAGATGTCGATCAGCACATCGGCCTTCTCGGCCTTCTGGGCGTGATAGGCGAGATCGGTGCCGAAATAGGTGAGCCCGCCATCGGACTTGCGAACCGGCCGGTCGCTGTCGTCGCCGAACGCCGTCGCCCTGAACAGCGTCATCTCGGTCGGTTCCCAATCGTCGGGCAGCTCGCCCTTCGGCGGTTCGAGCGTGCCTTCATAGACAAGCCCCTCGCCACGCAGGCGATCGAGCGCGGCATCGACCTTGCCGGCCTTCTGCACGGCGGCTTCGGATGCGAACACGTCATGCTCGATGCCGAGCAGCGCGAGATCGGCACGGATCATGTCCATCATCGCCGCGACGGTCTTTTCGCGGAACAGGTCGAGCCAGTCGCTTTCCGGCTTGCCGACATAGGCATCGCCATATTCGGCAGCGAGCGCCTGGCCGATCGGGATCAGATAATCGCCGGGATAGAAGCCCTCGGGAATCTCGATCGTCTCGCCGAGCGCCTCGCGGTAGCGCAGATGCGCCGAGCGGGCGAGGGTCTGCACCTGCGCGCCGGCATCGTTGACATAATATTCGCGGGTCACGGCATAGCCGGCGAACTCGAGCAGCGCGGCGAGCGCGTCGCCCACCACCGCGCCACGGCAATGGCCCATATGCATCGGGCCGGTCGGGTTGGCCGAGACATATTCGACATTGACCCGCTGGCCCATGCCGAGCTGCGAACGGCCATAGTCGCCGCCCAGCGACAGGATACGCGCCAGCTCGTCGCGCCAGCTGGTCTCGGTCAGCCGGATGTTGATGAAGCCGGGGCCCGCCAGTTCGGCGCTCGCGATCTCGGGCAGCGCGGCGAGTTTCGGCACGATCAGCTCGGCGAGCGCGCGCGGGTTCATCCCCGCCGGCTTGGCGAGCACCATCGCGGCATTGGTTGCCAGATCGCCATGCGCCGGATCGCGCGGCGGCTCGACCGCGATATTCCGTCGATCGAGCCCGGCCGCGAGCTGGCCGCCCGCCTGGAGATCGTCGAGAATATTGCCGATCCGGTCGGCGAAGCTGGCATAGAGCGTAGGCAAGATCAGTATCCGTGGGCTAGCGTTCGGGCCGCCGCCATATAGCGATTTCGAGGCGGAGGGAAATCTCTGCTGAAGCGGAGATCGCGGCGGACGGATGGCGCCGCTCCACCGGCCCGATATCGCGGCCGGCGGACCCTCATTCCCACGCAATTTCCGGGTGCATGGGGTTGTTCGTCGGTTTTTTAATTTTGTCCTCCGCCGCGACCCTATCGTGATGCAGCCCCACTGGTGCGGGCGCACGCTTCCGCATAGCAGGAAACAGGAAAAATTCCAGAACAAAAAAAGAACAAACCTTGCCTCAGTCGCGGCTCTTTCCTGCCTCCTTGAAGCTGTAGACGGGGACCGAGGGGGCGATCGGATCGAGCCGCACCCATAGCGCGAGGATCAGCGCGACCAGCAGCGCGATCCCGGCCGGCCATCGCGCCGCGCGATCGGGCCAGAGCGGCAGGATCAGCGGCAGCGCGACGAACAGCAGCGTGGCCATCACCGCCGGCATCTCGGCGCCGATGCCGAGGAAGATGAAATGCGCCTGGGCGAGCAGATGGCCGATCCCGATCGCCGCCATCAGCGCCGCGACGGCCAGCGCCGCCGGCCCGGGCAGCCATGCCCGCGCGGCGAAGGCGATCGCGGCGAGCAGCAGCGGCCAGTGGAGCAGCGGCCCGGCGGTCGGCTGGACGGCCTGAACGATCAGGCCGGAGAGGAAGAGCAGCGACAGCGCCCCCCAGCCGCGATCCTCGACAATGACGGGCAGGAACCAGGCGGCGAGCATCGCCAATATCGCGATCGGGATGATCATCACCGCGCCGCCGGTCAATAACCCGGCCCACATCAGCGCCATCGCGGGAGCGATCATCAGCAGGCGGGGCTCCCGGCGCCGGGCAAGCGGGATCAGCGCGAGCGTCGCCGCGATCAGCAGCGCGGCGATCGTCTCCAGACGAGGCAGGGCGGCGAGCCGGTCGTAGTAATTGGCGCCACCGCTGCCCGAGACGGCGTTCCAGGCGGTGAGCAGCAGGGAAGCGTGGAGGACGATGGCTGCCGTCAGGATCATGCCGCCGCCGATGGCGCGGCGCGTGGGCCGCTCACGGTGGAAGGCCGCGCCGATCAGCAGAGCGATGGCGATGAGTAGCGCCCAGCCCAGAGACGCCGGATAGACGATCGTCACGCGTCCCATCAGATCGGCGAAGCTGGCATTGGGCGCAGCGTTCGGCCACACGGGTCCGTAAGCCAGCGCCGTCGTGAGCGCGAGTGCCTGATCGCCCATGTCCTGCACCGAGGCTGAGTCGACCGCTTGCGGCGTCGCCAGCGGCGAATGATAGGCCCAGCCGCGATCGAGAATGGCGAGGTTGAAGCCGGGGATGCCCTTTGCCTTCGCCACGGTATAATCGGTGTAGTTCGGCATCAGATCGTAGATCAGCACCGCGAGCGAGCCGGTGGCGGGACGATCGACATGATCGGCGTAGAGCCGCATCATCGCGCCATTGCCCGGTCCGGTTTCGAACATGTTCGCCCGCCCGCCGGCGCCGCGTGCCTCCATGTTGACGATCGCGCCTATATGGGCAGCGAGCGGATGACGGCGGAAGAAGGCTTCGGACCCGTCGAGGCCGATTTCCTCACTGTCGGTGAAGAGCAGGATCAGGTCGCGTTGCGCCGGCCCGCGCGCGCGAACCGCGCGGGCGACCTCCAGCGCGGCGGCGACCCCGATCGCATCGTCGGCGGCGCCCGGCGATCCCCAGACGCTGTCATGATGTGCCATCAGCAGGACCGCCGGCCGGTTGCGATCCTTGCCGGCGATCACGCCGATCAGATTATGGGCGACGACCCCCGACTCCTTGCGCCCGCTCCACTTGCCGAGCCGGCCGAGCGATGTTCCGGATAGCGGGATCGGCTGTTCCCGGACATCGGCGCCGAGCGCCTTCAGGCGGCCGGCGAGATAGGTCCGGACCCGCGCATTGCCCGCCGAGCCGACCGGATGCGGCTCCCGCCCGATCGCCTCGATGTCGGCGAAGGCGCGCGTCGCGGAGAAATCGGTGGCGGGCGTGTCGGCGTCGCGCGGTGCAGGTGGCAGGATCGCGAGGAACGCCCAGAACAATGCGCCCGCCACCGCCGCCGCGAGCGCGATGCCGCGTGCCATCAGAAGCCCTCGATCGCCATCGGACCGATCAGTTCGCGATAGCGGTTCAGCGCATAGCGATCGGTCATGCCCGCGATGAAATCGCCGATATGGCGGGTGCGTTCCGGCTCCCCGGCGGGGATCGTCTCGCGCCAGCGTTCGGGGAGCGTCGCCGGGTCGGCCTTGTAGAGCGCGGCGAGCCCGCCGATCACCCGGCCCATCCGTCCCGCGATCTCGATCTGCTCGGGATGATGATAGAGATTGGCGTACATGAAGCGGGTCAGCGCCTTCTCGCGCGCGGCCATCTCGTCCGAAAAGCCGATCAGCGCGCGGCCGGCGGCGCGGACCTCCTCGACCGATCGGGGAGCGGCCTTCTCCAGTCGGCGGCGGCTTTCGTTCAGCAGGTCGTTGACCATGCAGCCGATCTGTTCGCGGACCAGCTCGCCCAGCAGGCGGCGCTGCGGCACATCGGGATAGCGTGCGCGGACCCGTTCCCAGTTCGACCGGATCAGCGGATCGTCGAGGATCTGGTCGAGCGTCAGCAGCCCGGCGCGGACGCCGTCATCAATGTCATGATTATCATAGGCGATGTCATCGGCGAGCGCCGCGACCTGCGCTTCGGCGCTGGCCCAGCTGCCCAGGTCGAGCGGCCAGGCCGCGTCGATCTCCGCCATCGCCCAGGTACGCTTCTCCACCGGCCCGTTGTGCTTGGCCAGCCCCTCCAACGTCTCCCAGCTCAGGTTGAGCCCATCGTGCATCGGATAGGGGCTGTCGAGCCGGGTCAGCATCCGCAGGGTGTGCGCATTGTGATCGAAGCCGCCCGCCTCGGCCATCGCCGCCTCCAGCGCTTCCTCGCCGGCATGGCCGAACGGCGGGTGGCCGATATCATGGCCCAGACAGAGCGCTTCGGTGAGATCCTCGTTGAGGCCCAGCGCCCGGGCGATGGTGCGGCCGATCTGCGCGACCTCCAGGCTGTGGGTCAGGCGGACGCGATAATGGTCGCCGTCGGGCGCGACGAAGACCTGCGTCTTGTGGCGGAGGCGGCGGAAGCTGATCGAATGGATGATCCGGTCACGGTCGCGCTGGAATTCGTCGCGCGGTCCGCGCGTCTCGCCGCCGCCGTGATCGTGGAACCGTCCACGGCTGCGGGCGGGATCGGAGGCATAGGGGGCAAGCGTCGGCATCGGCGCCGTGATGGCCGGGGCGGCGGCCCCAAGACAAGCCCTATCTTGCGATGCCTGTCGTGACGGCTGGCGGCTGACGGGTGTCGGCGCCGGCCGACTGCGGATCCATGCCGCGATCGGCATTCATCAGCATGATCGGCAGCAGACCGCGCCAGCCTTCACCCTCCACATCCAGTTCGGGATAGAGGCGCTCGACCGTCGCAATGCGCTCAGCGGGCAGCTGCGGCTTTTCGCTCAACGCCAGAACGGGCTGGGCGGACAGGGTCAGCAGGACGGCAAGGTAAAGACGAATCATCACGACTCCAGTTCGAAGTCGCTGATGGGGCAGTTCGGTTGCTCTTTTGTGACAGCGGTACGAAAGCGCCGCTTATTCCTCCCCGGCACGGGGAGGGGGACCGCGCAGCGGTGGAGGGGGATCGAGGCTGGATGCAGCAATCGTTGTGGGGAGGTGGCCCCCCTCCACCATGCTGCGCATGGTCCCCCTCCCCGTGCCGGGGAGGATCTATCGTCAATTCACCGGATCGACCTTCTGGCCGGACGAGGTCGTCACCGGAAAGCTGCTCAGCCCACCCTTGCGGGCGTCGTTCACCCAGTCCTGTGCGGCGGACTTGCTCGCGAAAGGACCGATCAGGAGCCGGTTGGTCGATTTATACGGCGTCGTCCACGGGGTGCGGCCGGATAGCAGCTTGCTGAACCGGCCCTTCTGCTTGTCCCATTCCTTGTCGAGATCGGGCCGATAGGCGCCGCTCGCTATCTGCACCCAATAGCGCTCGGGATTGGATTTCCTGGCCTTGGCCTCTTCCTTCGCCTTGGCCTTCTTCTCGGCGGCCGCCTTTTCCGCGGCGGCGCGCTTCTGGGCGGCGCGGCGGTCTTCGGCCAGGCTGCGCTGATCCGCGACCTTCTGCTGGGGATCGCTCAACACGACAGGGGGTTCGGCCTGCACACCGGCGGCGGGCACCGAGCCGGCCTTGGCTGATGGCGCATCGGAGCGCAGCACCAGCCGTCCATCGCCGTCGAATGTCGGGCGCGGCGTCGACGGCCGGGCGACCGTGGTGGGCGGACTCGCCTTGGGCGCCGCGGCGGGGCCGGTCTGGACCATCTCGGGAACCTTGTCCTCCGGGAAGTGACCGAAATGGACGGCCGCCGCTTTCTCGGCGGCCTTGAGGGAGGGCAGCCGCGCCAGGAAGGGCTTCAGCGCATCCGCCTGATAGCGGGGCAGCACCGCATAGGCCGCAGCCTCGGCGCCCGGCGCGTCGCCGGTCATCGCCAGGACGAAGGCGCGCGCGCGCCAGGCGGCGATGTCGCGTTTGCGCAGCAGTGGATCGAGGATGGCGAGAGCACTTACCCGATCGCCGCTCATCGCCAGCGACAGGGCGAGGCGGCGGGTCGCTTCCGGATCGGGGCGGCTCCGCGTCACCAGCGCATATTCTGCCTGCGCCTTCCGATTGTCGCCGCGCAGATCATAAGCGAGGCCACGATCGAGCGCGACGTCGATCGGCGGCACGCCCAGATCGCTGGCATTGTCGAACAGCCGCAGCGCCGCGCGCGGCTGTTCCTTCTGGACCAGCGCCGATCCCAGACCGGCCTTGATCCGGCCATCGCGCGGGGAGATCTTTTCGGCGCGGACGTAGAAATTGATCGCGGCATCGGCATCGCCGACCGCAAGCGCCGCCGCACCGGCACCCGACAGGGCTTCGAGATCGCCGGGATCGCGCGCGAGCACGCGCAGGTAGCGGGCAAGCGCCTCGGCAGGATCGCCGCGTGCCATCGCATCGCGCGCGGACACCATCGGATTGACGATCAGCGGTTCTTCGCCGGCCGAGTCCATCGCCTGACCGACGACCGGCAGCGGGGTGGCCAGAACGAGGAGAAGCGCCAGCGCACGGAGGGAGGAAAAGGATGTCATGGGCGTACCGCTGTGAGGCATTCGCCCTATCGCCTGCAAGAGATGAACCGCGGCCGAACGTCGAGACGAGCCGCATCCGCGCCGGTCGGCACGGATGCGTATCGGCTTGTCGCTTACTGGTTGCCCTGACGGTTCAGGAAGCGCGGCACATCGGGATTGTCGGTGCCGGGCTCGTCGCGCTCGACCTGCGCCTTGGCGGCGCCGCGGGCGATGTTGGACATGCGTTCGAACAGGGTGGCGCCCGATGAGGACGGACGGCGGACCGGTTCGGCCTCGGCGACCCAGGGGCGGTTGGCGGAGGGGGTCTCTTCTTCGGGAGCGGCTTCGGGCGCCGGGGTCGGCATCGCCGTTTCCGGCTGGAGGAGAAGCTCGTCGTTGAAGAGGTTGGTCAGTTCGAGCGGCTCGGCCGGGGCGGGCGCGTCGGGGGCCTCCAGAACGATCTTCTCTTCGGCCGGGGCTTGAGCGGCGGGCGCTGCCGGGGCCGGCGCGGCTTCGGCCACCGGCTGCTGCGGCGCGGCGGCCTGCGGCACCGCGACCGATTTTTCCTCACGCATGGGGGTGCGCGGCGGGAAGCTGAAGCTTTTCGACGGCTCGGGCATGTTGGCGGCATCGACCTCGATGCCGGTCGCGACGACCGAAACGCGGATCCGGCCTTCCAGTTCGTTGTTGAACGCCGAACCCCAGATGATGTTCGCGTCCTGATCGACCAGCTGACGGATATGGTTGGCAGCCTCGTCGACTTCGAGCAGCCGCATGTCGTCGCCGCCGGTGATCGAAACGATCACGCCCTTGGCGCCGTTCAGGCTGACGCCGTCGAGCAGCGGATTCGCGATCGCCTTTTCGGCGGCCTCGATCGCGCGATTGTCGCCGGTCGCCTCGCCGGTGCCCATCATCGCCTTGCCCATCTCGCTCATCACCGAGCGGACGTCGGCGAAGTCGAGGTTGATCAGGCCGGGCATCACCATCAGGTCGGTGATGCCGCGGACGCCCTGCTGGAGCACCTGATCGGCCATCTGGAACGCTTCCTTGAAGGTCGTGTTCGGGTTGGCGATCAGGAAGAGGTTCTGGTTGGGGATGACGATCAGCGTATCGACATGCTTCTGCAGCTCCTCGATGCCGGCATCGGCCGCGCGCATGCGGCGGTTGCCTTCGAAGCTGAACGGCTTGGTGACGACGCCGACGGTCAGGATGCCGCGGTCGCGCGCCGCCTTGGCGATGACCGGCGCGGCACCGGTGCCGGTGCCGCCGCCCATGCCGGCGGCGATGAAGCACATGTGCGAACCTTCGAGCGCCTTCTCGACCTGCTCCATCGTCTCCTCGGCGGCTGCCCGTCCTATTTCGGGACGGCTGCCGGCACCCAGGCCCTGGGTGATCTTCAGACCGAGCTGGATGCGGCGTTCCGCCGACGAGGCGTTCAGCGCCTGCGCGTCGGTGTTGGCGACGATGAAATCGACCCCCTGAACCTCGGCGGCGATCATGTTGGCGACCGCGTTTCCGCCCGCGCCGCCGACTCCGATCACACTGATGCGGGGTTTCAGCTCGTCGACCTGCGGACGCATGAACTCGATCGTCATAGATGTTCTCCCTGGCGGTCGTGCCCGCCGAAGCAGTGATTTGGCCGAATCTTGCCAGACGCGATTCGGTGAAGCACGCGAAAAATTGCGCTATCCACAGATTTCCGGGTTAACCGTGTTTGCGGCGGGGTGGCGGTCCGCCGCCGCAGGGTTCGCGGGAGACCCATACCCCCCATCAATAGCCGCTCTTGAAGGCCGCGATCATCTTGCCGACGAGGCCCATCGGCTGCGGCCGGTGGACGGTCTGTTCGGCAGCGAAGGGACGCAGTTCGGCGGGGTTGGTCGCCGCCACCTGAGCGAGGCCGACCAAGGTGGCGAATGCGGGGCCGCTATGCGCGTCGGGCAATCCCGCCAGCGTGCGGGGCCGGCCGACGCGGACGCTGCGCCCCAGCACACCCTGTGCATAATCCGCGATTCCGCGCAGTTCCGCGCCGCCGCCGGTCAGCACCACCTGCCGCCCGACCGGGCCGACATAGCCGAGCTCGGTCAGCGCCTTGGCGACGGCATC
>SCUQ01000434.1 GCA_004297635.1 Rhizorhabdus sp.
TTGCGCTCGCGCGCGAACCGCACCGCGGCGCAAGGTGCCCTATTTCGGCATCTGCCTCGGCATGCAGATGGCGTGCATCGAAGCCGCCCGCAACACCGCCGGCATCGCTGCCGCGTCAACGACCGAGTTCGGCCCGACCGACGAGCCGGTCGTCGGCCTGATCACCGAATGGATGACCGAATCGGGCCTGCAGAAGCGCGAAGAGGGCGGCGACATGGGCGGCACGATGCGGCTCGGCGCCTATGATGCCATATTATCTGGCAACAGCCACGCCTCGGCGATTTACGGCGGCACCGCGATCTCCGAACGCCATCGCCATCGTTACGAGGTGAACGCGCATTATCGCGACCCGCTGGAAAAGGGCGGTCTGGTGTTTTCCGGCATGTCACCGGATGGCGAGTTGCCCGAAGTTGTCGAGCGGCCGGACCATCCGTGGTTCGTCGGCGTCCAGTTCCACCCGGAGCTGAAGAGCAAACCATTCGACCCGCACCCGCTGTTCGCCAGCTTCATCGAGGCCGCAGTGAACCAAAGCCGGCTGGTCTAGGATATCCGCGCCCGGCCTCGGCCAGGAGGACTTGAGGGTTATCCCGGCAGCCCGGGCATCACCGGGTCGCTCGGCGCGCCCGGATCCGGATCGGTCGGCGTCGGCACCGGAATATCGACCGGGGTATCAGCGGGAACGTCCTCGGGGGGTGGGGGCTGGCTGGCCATGACATCGTCTCCTTCGGAAGATGAACGTCTGAGGCGCCCGGCCTATCCATGGCGAAGAGATTATCCGCGCAGCGTCTGCGACGGACTGAAAATGCAAACGCCGGGATCGTTTCCGATCCCGGCGCCGCGTGACGAATATTCGCCAACCCCCTTGTCGTGCTCTACACCGCTCACCCCTTTAAATGACGGCGGAACAACGACTTTCTTCCCCGAACCATGGCCGTTTTTGCTTGCTCATGTTCAGTGACGATTCTCCTACAGCGCACCTCCGATCTTGTCATTGGCTTTCAGGGGACCGGATTTCGAATGACGGGGAGGTGTGTTTTCTTGGCAACAGAGACCGAACGGTACGGGGACGGAGCCGTCCGGGAAGCGGTTGCCCGAAGCCCTTCGTACGAATAGACAGCCGCTGTCCATTTCACTGCGAGTAACCCGTTTCATGCGCCTGTCCCGCCATTTCCTGCCCGTGATGAAGGAGTCGCCTGCCGACGCCCAGATCGTCAGCCACAAGCTGATGCTGCGCGCGGGGCTCGTTCGTCAGACCGCCGCGGGTATCTACGCCTGGCTGCCGCTGGGCCACCGGGTACTGCGGAAGATAGAGCAGATCGTTCGCGAGGAGCAGGATCGGGCCGGGGCGATCGAAATGTTGATGCCGACCATGCAGTCGGCCGACCTGTGGCGCGAATCGGGCCGCTATGACGCCTATGGTCCCGAAATGCTGCGCATTCAGGACCGGCATGAGCGTGAGATGCTGTTCGGGCCGACCAACGAGGAGATGATCACCGCGATCTTCCGCGACAACGCCCGCAGCTACCGTGATCTGCCGCGCATCCTCTATCATATCCAGTGGAAGTTCCGGGACGAGGTCCGCCCACGCTTCGGCGTCATGCGCGGACGCGAATTCCTGATGAAGGACGCCTATTCGTTCGATCTCGACGTCGATGGCGCACGGCACAGCTACAACCGCATGTTCGTCGCCTATCTGCGGACCTTCAAGCGGATGGGCCTGGCGGCGATCCCGATGCAGGCGGATACCGGCCCGATCGGTGGTGATCTGTCCCATGAGTTCATCGTCCTCGCGCCGACGGGCGAGAGCGATGTCTTCTATCACACCAACTGGGAGGCCGAGCGGCCGTTGGAGGTCGATGCCGATGACCGGGAGGCTCTACAGGCCTTCGTCGGTAGCCTTACCGCCGATTATGCCGCGACCGACGAGAAGCGCGATCCCGCCCGCGAGGCCGAGGCCGGCGACAGGCTGAAGCAGTCGCGGGGCATCGAGGTCGGCCATATCTTCTTCTTCGGCA